>JBICHM010000126.1:0-3950 GCA_043101835.1 Phycisphaerales bacterium
TCAGACGTGTGCTCTTCAGATCTAGCTCGCGGCCGACACCGGCAACCAGGACCTCTACGAGAAGTCCAAGCGCGTCGAGCAGATCATGGAGCGCGAGGTCGGCGCCAAGGGCATCTACCCCAACGTCGATTTCTACTCCGCCACCACCTACCACTGCATCGGCCTGAAGCTCGACCTCTTCACCCCGATGTTCGCCCTCTCGCGCATCGCCGGCTGGAGCGGCCACTGCATCGAGCAGCTCGCCGCCAACCGACTCATCCGCCCCAAGGCGGACTACGTCGGGCCGCACGAGGCGCCCTACACGCCCATCGACGAGCGCTGAAGCGCTTCTCGACGCGCACCGGGACAGCCGGTGTCAGTGATCAGTAGCCCAAACGCCCGCGCACCTCGGCGATGAGGTCGCGGTCCGCCTCCGCATTCCGTGGCGGCGTGCGGCTGATCAGCACTTCCACGCCGCCCGCCGACAGGCGCGCCTCGATCCGCACGCGCGGCTCCGGGCCCAGCCAGCGCAGCTGCTGCCCCACGCCCACCACCGCGCCCTTGTCGGCCGTCGCCTCGTCCCGCTCGATCGTGTAGCCGCGCCGAACCAGCGCCGCCTCACCCGCCGCGATCGCCGCGCGAACGCCCACCTCGAAGGGCAGCACCGTGCGCGACGCCCCGGGCGGGTCGGTCGCGCCGCCCATCCCGCTGCACGCGCCCAGCCAGACCGCCAGCGTGCATGCGGCAGCGCACGCGATCAGTCGTCGGAATGGAACTCGGGTCCGTCCAGCCATCGGCGCATATCCAGATCGTCCGGATCGATCCTCCCCGGCCACTCGCGCATCGCCTCACGCAGGAGCGACGCCTCGTCGTCGGCCGGCGGCGGCGTCGACGCCGGGGGCGCGGCGGGGGGTCGGGCGCCCGATCGAGGCTGCTGCACACGCGGCGACTCCCGCGCCTTCCGCGCCAGATCCGCCGGCGACAGCCCGAACGCACGGATCCAGTTCTCGACGCTCCCGGGGTCCAGCGGCACGGCCTGCTCGGCCGCGCGGCGCGGATCGGGCCCCCGCCGGTCCGGCCGACGCGCATCCGCTGCGAGCCGATGGAGAAAGGCCTCGCTGGGCATCCAGCGGGCCTTCCGTCGCTTCGCCGCCGCCTTCAGCCGGTTGTCGCTGCTCACCACCGTCACGCGCCGCGGCGCCGAGTGGCGTTCGAGCAGCAGTTCGATGAGCGAGTCCGCATCCCGCCCGGCCCCGGCGTAGCGGATCTCAATCGCCGCCCCCACGATCGGCCTCAGGCGCCTCGGCCCGCCCGGCCCCGGGCCGTCGCACACCAGCACCGCCCCGGCCGACCGCCAGCGGCTGCGCGCGACCAGGTCGGCCAGGCCCCGGACATCCGGCCCCGCCAGATCCGGGGGCAAAACGCCGGTCACATGCAGCGCGTTGTAGGCGTCGACGAGGAGCATGGCTGGGGTCGGTTATCGGTCCTTCTGCGGGAATCCGGCGGGAACAGGCCCCCGGGCGTTTGCCAACGGGGGCCGATTGCACAATACTCTCCGCCCTGAACCGCACCGAAGCACCCTGCGTCCCGCGCGAGCGGCACGCGACCCAACGACGCGCCTGGTGGAGGCGCCGAGGAGGCCGATCACCGAATGGCTATCCGGATCAAGGCCCGCGGCGGCGAGTCCGTCGAGCAGATGATGCGCCGCTTCAAGAAGCTCTGCGAAAAAGAAGGGCTGACGAAGGACATCAAGAAGCGTCAGTACTTCGAGAAGCCGTCCGAGCGCCGTCGGCGCGCGGCGCGCAAGAGCGTGAAGCGCATGGAGAAGTCGCCGCGCTGAGTCCGCGCGCGACGGTGGGGGAGAGACAGAGCAACTGCCGACCCGCGCCTGGGGGCCCCGACGCGTCCCGGGCTGTCGGTGTCTTTGGCGTTCCCACTACGCCCCGAGCACGCACTGAAGACGCGGCCACGCCGCGCACGACCGAAGACCTGAGGAGCACCACACCGTGATCGACGCACACATGGCGACGCTTGCCGCGTTCGGCGACATTCCGCCGCTCTACGTCCTGGGTCCGATCGGCGCCGTGACGGCGCTTGTGATGGCCTTCGTCTTCTCGCGCTCCGTCATGAGCAAGAGCGAGGGCGACGACGAGATGGTGCGCATCGCCGAGGCGGTGCGCCAGGGCGCCATGGCCTACCTCGTCCGCCAGTACAAGGTCGTCGCCGGCGTCTTCGTCGCGCTCGTGCTGTTCCTCGCGATCCTCGCCTTCGGCCTCGGCCTCCAGCCGGTGCTCTCGATCGTCGGCGTTCCGATCGCCGGTCTGCTCTCCGGCCTCTGCGGCTGGTTCGGCATGAAGATGGCGACCAATGCCTCCGCCCGCACCGCCAACGCCGCGAAGGAGTCCCTCAACGACGGCCTCCGCATCGCCTTCCGTTCCGGCGCCGTCATGGGCCTCGTCGTCGTCGGTTTCGCGCTGCTCGACGTCTCGGTCTGGTTCGCGGTCCTCAACATGTTCGGCGAGCGCCTCGGCGTGCCGACCATGATCGACGGACAGGTCAACTACGGCGTGATGACCACCATCATGCTCTCCTTCGGCATGGGCGCCAGCACGCAGGCGCTCTTCGCACGCGTCGGCGGCGGCATCTACACCAAGGCCGCGGACGTCGGCGCCGACCTCGTCGGCAAGGTCGAGGCCGGCATCCCCGAGGACGACGCGCGCAACCCCGCCACCATCGCCGACAATGTCGGTGACAATGTCGGCGATGTCGCCGGCATGGGCGCCGACCTCTACGAGTCGTATTACGGCTCGATCCTCGCGACGATGGCGCTCGGCGCCGCCGCCGCGTACAGCGCCGCCGACGGCATGGTCGCCAGCAAGCTCGCGCTCCTGCTGGCCACCGCGCCCATCGCGCTGGCCGGCGCCGGCATCCTCTGCTCCATCGTCGGTGTCTTCAGCGTCCGTGCGAAGGAGGGCGCCACATTCGCCCAGCTCCTCGCCGGTCTGCATCGCGGCGTCTACATCGCCAGCGGCCTGATCATCGTCGCCGCCATCGGCCTGCTCACCGTCCTGCTCGGCGGCGAGTACGGCCTCAGCCACCCGCAGGTCAGCGGCGCGCCCTCGCCCCTCGGCGTCGTCGGCTCCATCGTCAGCGGCCTGCTCGCCGGCCTCATCATCGCCTACGCGACCGAGTACTACACCTCCTACGAGCACGAGCCCACCAGGCGCATCGCCCGCCAGGCCATCACCGGCCCGGCGACCGTCATCATCGCCGGCATCGCCGAGGGCATGAAGAGCACCTGGGCCAGCCTGCTGACCGTCACCATCGCCATCATCGCCGCCTTCACCTTCTCCGGCGGCGCGGACAACTTCCTCTTCGGCCTCTACGGCGTCGGCATCGCCGCCGCCCCGGGCCATCAGCGCCTCGAACACCGCGATGCGCGCGCGGGTGGACACGTCGTCGATGATCTTGTCGCGGCGGATCACCTCTGTCCCGTTCAGGCGAAAGCCGCTGTCGCCCAGCGCGAAAAGCCGCCACTCCGCCCCCAGATCGAGCGCGAAGGCCAGCGTGGTCGAGGGCGGGATCGGCAGCGCCAGCGGCGCGGTGCGCGCGCGCAGCGCCCCGGACAGCCGCGCGACGATCTCCTCTCCGGGCAGGCGGCGCGCCCCGGGCTCCAGCGCAAGGCGCATCATCGCCTGCGCCACGGTCAGGGCCGCGACGCGCCCCGCGCCGATGCCGTCCACCACCGTGCCGCGCGGATCGGTCGCGCCGTCGCACACGCCGAAGACCGCCCCGGGCAGCACCACGGGCACATCGTCGCCCAGCCGCCCGCCGCGGCGGAACTTCGACACGCTGACCGCTTCGGTCGTCTCGGCGCCCCCGGTCGTCACAGGAAGGCCGAATCGCGGCTTTCCGCAAAGCGGAACACGGCGTAGACGCAGGCGCCGGTGCAGACCAGCAGCACCGTCGAC
>JBICHM010000127.1:0-2735 GCA_043101835.1 Phycisphaerales bacterium
GCCCAGACCGGCGCCAACCCCGACGGTGAGATCGCCGGGGCGCAGATCGACGGCGCGGGCAACTTCCGCATCGTGGGCAACATCGGCGAGGCGAACAACATTTCGGTCGACGAGATCAACTTCACCTTCACGGACAACGCCGGCGCCCCGGTCGCCAACCCCTACACGCTCACCCAGCAGGCGGAAGCCGACGGGGAGAGCGTCTCGACCAGCATGATCGTGTACGACTCGCTTGGCTCGGCGCTCACCGTGCAGGTGACGATGGTCTTCGAATCCGCGACGACGGACGCGGGCACGACGTGGCGTTACTTCGTCGATTCGCCGGACAACGAGAACCTCGTCAACCCGGATCTGAACGTCGGCTCGGGGACGATCGACTTCAACGAGGACGGCGCCCTCACGACGCTCGCGCCGGTGCAGGTGGTTCTCGAGCGCGACGGCGTCGGGTCCGAGGATCCGCTCGCCTTCAACCTGAACTTCGCGTCCGACGGCGGCAGCGTCACGGCGCTCGCCGATCCGGATGTGCTCGACGGCGAGAGCGAGCTGACCGCGCGATTCCAGGACGGCGTGCCGCTCGGGACGCTGGCGAACTTCGCCATCGGCGAGGATGGCACGATCCTCGGCGGATTCACGAACGGCCGGACGCGCGTGATCGGGCAGGTCGCGCTCGCGGCGTTCTCGAACCCCGCCGGCCTCGTGGACGCCGGCAGCAACCTCTGGCTCGAGGGCGGGAACTCCGGCAACGCGACGATCACGAAGCCCGGCGGATTCGGCACGGGCCGAACGCTGGGCGGCTCACTCGAGGGGTCGAACGTCGATCTGGGCGAGGAGTTCATCAACATGATCCTGACCTCGACGGGCTACAACGCGTCGAGCCGCGTGATCACGAAGGCCGACGAGCTGCTCCAGCAGCTCACGGCGCTGATCCGCTGAGCCGATGCAGGCGTCGTCGCCGGCGCGTTCCGCGCGGGTCGGCTCGGAGGTTGACGCGTGATCAGCGTGACGCGACTGAACGGCAAGCCCTTCGTCCTCAACGCGGAGCTGATCCGCATCGTCGAGGCGAACCCGGACACGACGATCACCCTCACCGGGGGCGAGCGCGTGCTGGTGAAGGAGTCGCCGCGCGAAGTCGTGGAGAAGGCCGTGGAGTACGGGCGCCGGCTGCGCTCGCTGCTGCCGCCGACCTGACCGAGTCGCGCGCCCTGCGCCGGCCTGGCCCCGAATGCGGGGGGAGTCGGGGCGGCATGAACCGGGGACTCCCCGGGTCGGGCCGGTAAAGCGGTCGGGCTGAGCCGCCGAAAGACTCCGGGCGTCCGCGCATGCAGCGCGAGACGAGGGTCCCGGGAGTCAGGCGCGTGGACATCGCAACGGTCATCGGGCTGATTCTCGCGATCGTGGCGATCGTGGGATCGATCGTCTTCACCGGCATGGCCGGGATGTTCATCGATGTCCCCTCGGCGATCGTGGTGATCCTGGGCACGATCGCCACCACGATGGTGTCGTTCCCGCTCATCCGCCTCTCCGGGCTGCCGAAGGTCGCGCTCAAGGCGGTCTTCGCCAAGAGCGCTGACATCGACAGCCTGATCGCGCAGCTCGTCGGTTTCGCCGAGGTGGCGCGTCGCGACGGCATCCTCAGCCTCGAGAACCACATGCACGACGTCGAGGACGAGTTCATCGTCCGCGGGGTGCAGATGGCGGTTGACGGCACCGATCCCGAACTCATCGAGGCCATCATGGAGACGGACCTCGAGAACATGGCCCAGCGCCACGAAGAGGGCAAGAAGATCCTCGACACCGCCGGGCGCTACGCGCCGGCGTTCGGCATGATCGGCACGCTGATCGGCCTCGTCGCGATGCTCGGCAACATGAGCGATCCCTCGGGCATCGGCGCCGGCATGGCCGTCGCGCTCCTGACGACGCTCTACGGCGCCATCCTGGCCAACGCGATCTTCCTGCCGCTGGCCGACAAGCTGGCGATTCGCAACGAAGAGGAGATGCTCGTGAAGACCATCATCCTCAAGGGCGTGATGTCGATCCAGGCGGGCGACAACCCGCGCGTGGTCGCCCAGAAGTTGAAGACCTTCCTGCCGCCGTCGCGCCGCGTCGAGACCGACGAGGAGCAGCCCGGCCTCAAGCGCGCCGCCTGAGCGGGAAGGGAGCCTCGCGATGGCGAAGAAGAAGTGCAAATGCCCGGCCGGCATCCCTGAGTGGGTCGTGACCTACGGCGACATGATGTCGCTGCTGCTGACCTTCTTCATCCTCATCGCCGCCTTCAGCGAGCTGAAGAAGGAGCACGAGTACCAGCGCGTCATCACGGCGGTGAAGGAGGCCTTCGGCTTCTCCGGCGGCGTCGGCGTGCTGCCTGTGGACGACCCGCCGCTGAAGTCGATGATCGAGAGCCTCGAGCGCATCAGCCGCGAGCAGATGAAGAAGAACCGCCTGAGCAAGACCTCCAGCCAGGGCATGAGCGGGCGGCGCCCAGAGGTGAAGCGCGTCCACGAGGGCCTGATGTTCACGATCGGCGGCGCGCTGACCTTCGAGCCCGGCAGCGCCGAGCTGCTCGACGCTGGCAGGGAGGAACTGCGGAAGGTCTCCCGCCTGCTGCAGGGCCGGACGAACAAGATCAGCATCCGTGGGCACGCCGCGAGCAAGACGCTGCCGACCGAGAGCCCGTTCTCGGACCTCTGGGATCTCTCCTACGCCCGGGCGAAGGCGATCAAGGACTTCCTGGTCAG
>JBICHM010000128.1:0-5082 GCA_043101835.1 Phycisphaerales bacterium
CGCTCGTCGACCTCTCCCTCAAGGGGAGAGGTAGGAGCGCAGCGAGTCGGGTGAGGGGTCTCAATCAATGCGAGCGCAGCGAGCCTCCCCTCTCTCCTCCCCCGCCCGCCGGCGGGGGAGGTGGCTCGCCGAAGGCGAGACGGAGGGGGCTCCCCCAACTCCACTTCCTCCAACGCTCGCCGCACAGCATGCACGACACGCACGGCGAGCAAGCTCGCCGTGGCACACACGCTCCCGCTCCTGCAGCAGGGGAGAGGGTCGCGGAGACGGTTGAAACACTGCGAGCGCAGCGAGCCGCCGCGGTAGACTCGGCAACTCCTGGCAGGACAATCACAACTGCGCCAGTCGCGAATGGCCTCGCGACGCCGCGAACCGCGTTGAACACAACTCCGGACTCCCAACCGCCCATGTCCGACTGGCACCGCTACATCGTCGATCTCGAAGCTGACGCGTCGGAGGCGCCGGCGCTCGCCGCGCGCCTCGACGCATGGCTCGTTGACGAGCGCATTCTGGACGCCCAACGCTGCACGGTGCACGGAGAGACCTTCCGGCGCCCCGGCAATCGCGCTGGCCTGGCTCTTGTCCCACTCGCCGGCTGCGAGCACGACGAACTCGGCGGCTGGACCCGCGACACACCCGAGGCGCCGAGCGCCGGACGCGCCGGCGGGGCAATCGGCCGCTGGTCTTCACGACAGCATGTCCGGCGAGACTTTTGGCCCGCGGGGGCGAATGAGGTCAGTGTCAGCGTGCAGCGTGGGTGCTGGTTCCCGGTCGAGCCACCATGGACGCTTGCGTGCCCCGCCTGCGGCGTCGAGTTTGAGCCGGAGGAATCCTTCACCGAGGCGATCGGTGAGTGGTACGACCGCCACTCCGATGGGCCGGTGCCCTGCCCCGCCTGCGGGCACATCCAGCCGATCGTGGATTGGGACGGCCCATCGCCCCACGGCGTTGGCGAGTTCGCCCTGAACTTCATGAACTGGCCGCCACTGTCCGATCGCTTCATCGGTCGAGTCGCCGATCTGCTTGGCCATCGAGTGCGCGTCGTTTATACGCGCATGTAACGCCTTAGAGAAATCAGCCGGGAGCCATGGCACGGCCGCATTGGGCCGTGCCACGCGGAGCTACCCGCATCGCAGACCTGACACGATCCGCAGCACACCCCAGATCGCCCTCACCACGCCACCCCCGACAGGAAGCCTGCACTGAGACCCGCGAAGTGCAGGATCACCCGTGTCCGTGCGCACAACGAAGGCGCGCACACAACGCGACCTCCCAACTCCACCACATTTCTTTCCCCGCTCCCCATCGCCCCTTCCGCGCGCCGCCCTCTCCGCACCACCCACGAGCGCGCGCACACGCACAGCCCCGACACCCCTCCTGAATCAGACGGACATCGGCAGGGTCACGGGCGGCCGCCGGCGTCGCATCGCGGCGAAGCATTCGCTGGATGGCGGACGGCGCGGCAGAAACCCCTCTCGGTCGGCTCGCGCGCATTCCAAATGCGCAACGCCCGACCTGCACGGAAGCGTCGCCACCGATGCCGACCCGTTCGTCCGACGCCCCGCTGCGCCACTGCGCCCCGGCCGCGCCCGCTCGCCGCGATGACCATTCCGCCACCGCAGAGCCACGCCGGATCACGACGCAGGAACGCAGCGGGAACCAGCGCCGGGCACATCTTGTGTGTGTTTCCACGCCGGCGCGGGGGTCAAACCCGCGCCGGCGCTTCTTGACTCGTCAGAGCCGCGTGCGCAAGCACGCGGGCCGCGCCCGCACGCGCCGGCGCCGTCGGTGCACACCAACGCAGCCCGGCGGCTCGCGCCACCGGCTCGGAACGATCTACTTCTCCGCGCTGAGGTACGCGATCCACCCCGCGTCCGCGTCGCCCTGCTCGGTCGGCTCGAAGTTGCCGTCGCCCTCGTCGGAATCCTCGTCCGTCCCCTCCCAGTAGACCGTCGTCTTCCGGAAGCCGGCCTCGGCGAGCAGCTCGCGGATCTCCGGGATCGACCACAGGCGCCAGTGGTACTCGAAGGCGTTCTTGATCTTCGACCCGTCGGGGAAGTGGAAGTGGATCTTGCAAGTCATCCGGTTGTCGATCGGGTTGAACGCGAACTGGTCCCACACATAGGTGAAGCCTTCGCACTCCCGCTCCTCCTCCAGCTCGCGCGGCGCGTCGTAGCCACCGTAGCAGTCGAGGAAGAAGACGCCGTCGTCCTTCAGGTTGGCATGCGCCGCCTTGAAGTATTCGAGCATCTTCGGGCGCTCATCGAAGAGCCAGTACGAGAAGTTCATCGCCAGCAGGATGTCCACAGGCTCCGCGCGCAGCGTGCGCACGTCGCCCTCGAGCAGGCCGACGCGATTCCGCGCCTCCGCCTCGAGCCCGCCGATGTTGTGCTCGCGACCCCACGCCAGCACCTCGGTGTCGATGTCGACGCCGATCGCCCGGTTCGTCGGGCGCCGGCGCACCCACTCGCAGGAGGTGTTGCCCGTGCCGCAGAAATCCTCGCGCAGCGTCGCCGCCTTCTTCCCGCGCAGCGTCTCGTACATCTCGTCGACGAAGTCGATCTCCGACTCGACGCACTGCACCGCGTCCTGATACAGCGTGTGCCGATCGACGCGCTCCGCCATCGGCGGGCCCTTCGGCTTCTGCTGCTTGTGCTTGCCGCGCTTCTTGCCCGCGTTCCGTCGCTTGGTGCTGCTTCCCATAGTCCGCCGAGTGTAGTCAACCCCGCACGCGGCGCATACGCCCCGGCGATACATTCACCGCATGTCCACCGGCGCACCCGTTACCTGGCAGCGCATCGGCGGCGCCCGCCTTGCCTGCGCCGACTGGCTCGACGCCGCGCGCACGCTCGACGCCGCCTCCGTCGATCTGCTCTACGCCGATCCCCCATTCAACACCGGCGCAACCCAACGCGCCGCCCGCGGCGCCTACGCCGACCGCTGGCCCGACACCCGCGCATGGGTCTCCTGGCTCGCCGAACGCCTCGAAGCCACGCTGCCCGCGCTGAAGCCCACCGCCTGCATCCTGCTGCACCTCGACTGGCGCACCTGCCACCACGCGCGACTGCTCCTCGACGACCTCCTCGGCGCCGACCGCTTCGTCAACAACCTCGTCTGGGCCTACGGCCTCGGCGGCTCCTCGCCCCGGCGCTTCGCCCGCAAGCACGACGACATCCTCTTCTACTGCCTCGACCCCGAGCGCCACTACTTCAACCCGCCGATGGTCCCCTCCACCAGCCGACGCATGGCCGGCGCCCCCAAGAAGGCCACCGATGTCCTCGACATCCCCGCCATCAACAACATGGCCGCAGAACGCACCGGCTGGCCCACGCAGAAGCCCCTCGCGCTGCTCAGCCTGCTCGTCAGCGCCTGCTGCCCGCCGGATGGAACCGTCCTCGACCCCACCTGCGGCAGCGGCACAACCCTCGTCGCGGCGACCGAGTCAGGACGAAAGGCAATCGGGTGCGATGTGAACGAGGACGCGATCGAGATCGCCGCAGACAGGCTCGCCGGCGCTACCAGTTCCCCGCATACGCCGACTTGAACCCCGCACCGTCGCGCTCGGCCAGCTGCAGCAGCCGCTTCGCGATCTGGCGCAGGTGCAGCGCATCGTGCGTCGCCCACGACACCAGCAGCTCGCCCGCCGCGATCGGCCCGAACTTCGGGTGCTGATAGGCGGCCGTCCAGTCGACCGCGCCCAGCGAGCGGAGCCACTGCATCGACGCCGCGCGTTCGCTGCCGAAGCGCGCGAGCGCCGCGCCGAAGTCCTGCTCGTTGTATCGCCGCTCCCGCGCTGCGCCCTCGGGGTCGATCGGCGGCCACGCCTCGTCCGGACGCTCGAGCGTCAGGCGCAGGCGCATCCGGAAGTCCTCGACCTCCTCATCGCCCAGGTGGCAGACAATCTCGAGGATCGACCAGTCGGTCGGCGAAGGCTTCCAGCGCGCATCCTCCGCGGGGATGCCGGCGAGCAGCGAAACGAGGGCCGCGGGGGTTCCCTCGAGGCGTGCGATCAGGCGTGCGCTGTCCATTCCCACCCCCCGGGCCCTGCGCGTCAGAACCCGCCGTCGCGCATCGTGTCGAGGCTGGGCGGGAAGGGATAGCTGCTGAAGACGCCGGCGTCGTGCACGCGCCACAGCTGGGGCGGTGGGTAGACATCGCCGCGGAAGCCCGAGTCGAACATCACGCGCAGCACGCTCTCGAAGCTCGGCTCCTCGCCGGTCGCAGCGTCGATGAGCCGGTTCGAGCGGGCGCCGAGGAATGAGACGCTGGCGACGGGGCGCCGGTCGTGGCGGTTGCGGAGCATCTTGGCGACGGTCGCGAAGCCGCGACCGAGGTCGTCGAGCGTGAAGTGATCGCGCCCGGCCGGCCGGAGCAGGCCGAGGACGAGGACGCTGTCGAGGTCGTACTTGAGCACATACGGCTCGCGGTCGGCCGCGGCGTGGACGCTCACCGCCTCCTGGAAGACGCGCGCGTACGACGAGACCGTGCGGGCAGTCCACTGGCTGGTGCTGGTGAGGTCGACGAGCTGGGCGATGATGCCGTGGCTGTTGTCGGCGTCGTTGACGCCGCAGATGACGGTGCGGTAGCGCCCGTCGAGCATGTCGCGGAGCATGTCCTGCCCCCACATGATCCGGACGCGTCCGCGGCTGTCGGAGATGCTCGACCGCTGCGGGAAGATGGTGATGCGGTCGCTGAACTGGGTGGTCGAGAGGAGGCGGTCGCCCTCGCCGTCGTAGACGCGGATGTCGCGCTCGGCGGCGGTCGCCGGCTGGTCCTTTGGCCCGGTGTCGTCGGTGGCGCCCATCGCGTCCCTCCTTGCGTGCGCGTGCGGTGAATGCGGGCAGTATACGGGGAGAGCGTGCGGCGACCGGCGCCAGCGGGATGCGCCGGCGCGGTCGGGCAAAAACGAAAAGGGCCCACCCGGTGGTAAACCGGATGGGCCCAAGCGTCGGCGACGACCTACTTTCCCGCGTAGCAGTATCATCGGCGGCCTGGGCTTAACTGCTGTGTTCGGGATGGAAACAGGTGTTTCCCCAGACCTGTGATCACCGACAAACCGCGTCGCCGACTTTCGGCGGCGAC
>JBICHM010000129.1:0-3244 GCA_043101835.1 Phycisphaerales bacterium
CGATCGACACCTCGCGACCGTCCGGTCCGATCGGGGGCGTCAGCACCACATCCTGCCACCACGCGTCGCGCAGGTTCTTTTTCAGCTGCGCGCCCAGCGGCCCGTAATCCCAGAACCCGTTCAGCCCGCCGTAGATCTCCGACGCCTGGAAGACGAACCCCCGGCGCTTGCACAGCGCCATGATGTCGTCCATCGACTTGTGCTCATTGGAAATCCGGGCCGGAACGGTCTGCTGGTCAGTCATACCCCCATCCTAGCGGCCACCCCATCCGCCCCCCTCCGTGCCTTCGTGCCTTCGTGCCTTCGTGCCTGCCCCCTCCCCACCTACCATTCCCACCACACCCGCACCCCCCATCCGACCCCGCCACCGATGACCACCATGACCACCGCCGACACCCCCCGAACGACCACGCCCGGCGCCACGATGCGCGCCCTCGTGAAGACCCACGATGCGCCGGGGCTCGACTTCGTCGCCGACCGCCCAGTGCCCGCCGGCTCCCACGGCGTCGCCGGCGAGCCTGGGCCGGGCGAGGTCCTCATCCGCGTGAAGATGGCCGGTGTCTGCGGCACCGACCGGCACATCTACGAGTGGGACGACTGGGCAAAGAGCCGCATCCCCGTCGGCATCGTCACCGGCCACGAGTTCGCCGGCGAGATCGCCAGGCTCGGCCCCGGCGTCGCGGGCCTCGAGGTCGGCCAGCGCGTCAGCGCCGAGGGCCACATCCTCGGCCCGCGCGAAGCCGCGGGCGTGGGGACCGACTACAACGCGCGCACCGGCAACGCGCACATCGCGCGCGACATGCAGGTCATCGGCGTCGATCGCGACGGCTGCTTCGCCGACTGGCTCATCGTGCCGGCGGTGAACGTCTGGCCCCTTCACGACGACATCCCCGACCGATGGGGCGCGATCCTCGACCCCTTCGGCAACGCCGTGCACACCGTCATGGAAGCGGGCGCCAGTGCACGGACCGTGCTGATCACGGGCGTCGGCGCGATCGGCCTCATGGCGGTGATGGTCGCAAAGGCCGCAGGCGCCACGCGCATCTTCGCGATGGATGTGGACCCGGCCCGCCTCGAACTGGCCCTCGAACTCGGCGCCGACGACGCCTTCAACGCCAAAGACGGCGACGGCTGGATCGACCAGGTCCGGCGCGCCACGCGCGGCGAGGGCGCCGATGCGCTCGTCGAGATGTCCGGCGCCCCGCCCGCCTACGACGCCGGCTTCCGCGCCCTCCGCAATGGCGGAACCGCCAGCCTGCTGGGCACCCCCAGCAAGCCCTTCGTCTTCGACTGGGCGAAGCACGTCATCTTCAAGGGCACGCGCCTCGTCGGGATCCACGGACGGCGCATGTTCGAGACCTGGTACCAGGCCGAGAACCTGCTCCTCTCCGGGCGCATCGACCTCGATCGCGTCATCACCCACACCCTGCCTCTCGAGCAGTACGAGACCGCCCTGCACGCCATGCAGTCGGGCGAGGCGATCAAGCCGGTGCTGCGCGTCTGCGAATAACCCCAGTTTCATATAGGTAAACAGGCTTTCGCGATTCGCAGGGGCGATGCCCGCCAATCCCCATCGCCGGTAGGGGCTTCCACCCGTTCCCGTGGGATGAGGGAAACTCCCCGGTCCCAGGCGACATGTTCGTCGTATATCTATATGAGAAGCGAGCGACACTGGCGCCGGCCGAAAGGCGGGCGCCTTTACGGGTGGAAAGAAAAAGCAATGCGCGACGAAGTCGAGGCCGCCTGGCTCGAACAGCGGGATCATTTGCCCGCGAGTCTGCTCTGGAACGCGATCGTGCGCGACGCCGCGCTGCGGCTGTGCATCGTCTCGCGCGCCCATCGGCTCATCTACGCCAGCGAGGCCACGCTTCGCGCCTTCGGCGACAGCCTTGACGCCTGCGTCGGCCGCCCCGTGTGGCACGCCGACAAGGACTTCATGCGCGAGCGTCTCGCCCACATCGAGCGCGTCATCGACAGCGGCGCCACGTGCAAGCTCGTCCAGCTCATCGGGGGCGTGCTGCACCACAACTTCATCCGGCGGATCGACGACATCATCGTCGACGGCGCGCCGTGCGGCATGGTCGTCAGTGTGCCTGCCATCGCCCAGCACTTCGAAGCCGACGATGGCCTTGAGGTCTTCTACGCCCGGCACCACGACATGGGACCGCTCGCGCGCCTCAGCCCGCGCGAGATCCAGGTGCTACGCCTCATCGGCCTCGGCCTCTCGACCAACGAGATCGCCCGACGCCTCCACCGCAGCCCCAAGACCGTCGAGGGACACCGCTTCAGCCTCGGGCAGAAGCTCGAGGCCTCCAGCCGCGGGCAACTGGTGCGCGTCGCGCTGCACGCCGGCCTCTGCACCCTCGATGAAGACCCCGACGACCCCGAACTGCCCCTCGAGCCCGAGTGGCTGGCCGCGGTCCGCCACCCGCTGCCCGACGAGCGCATCGATGTCACCAACGCCATCGATCCCTCGACCATCACGCAGCGCAAGGACTGACCGGGGGCCTGATCGAAGGCCTACTTCCGCCCGGATCCCGTGATCCACCCCCACACGTCCGCGGCGTCGATGCGCTCGATCTCCGCCGCGAGCGTCTTCTCGATCTCGTCGTAGTCGCGGATGTCCGGCGGCGCCGGCAGCGTGCCCGGGCGCGGGTCGTCCTGACGCGCCAGCCCCAGCGAGCCGTCGCCGGTCACTGTCACCACCCAGCGTCCCTCACTCAGGCGCCGGTACACCGCCTTGCCCACGGTCAGGCGCGGGTCGTCCCAGTCGATGTCGACGAGCGCCGGGTCCACCACCATGCCCAGGCTCGGGCTGGTGCGCTCATCGAAGATCCGCCGGATCAGCAGGCGCCCACCCTGCACGACGAAATCGACATAGATCTCACCCGACGGGTCGAATGGCGTCGGCAGCGTCTCCTGCACGCCCTCGGTGGTGCGGACGACGACGCTCAGCGCGCCGTCCTTCACGAGCAGCTCGGTGACCGCCGTCTTGCGCACGGCCTCGTTGTAGCGCCCGCGCAGGGCCTCGTAGTCGGCGCCGAGGGTGGTGAGGCGCTGTCGGTAGATGTCCGCGGCCACGCGCGACTCCACCATGCGGTACCCCGCCAGGCTCGCCCCGACCGCGGCCACACCCGCCACGACGATCCAGATCACCCGCACCATCACCAGCCTCCAGACTCCCTCCCCCACACCCCCCGACGCCCAAAGCGGGGGCGGTGTTCACTGCAGCGGCGAGGGGGGC
>JBICHM010000130.1:0-9051 GCA_043101835.1 Phycisphaerales bacterium
CCGCGCGGGGTGGACAAGGGGCTCTTCACGCTGGCGCCGGCGGTGATCATCATCCCGGCGCTGATCGGGTGGGCGATCATCCCCTGGGGCGGGTACTGGGTGACGCCGACGATCCCGCTGCCTTTCGGGCTGGGGACGATCGAATCGGCGAAGGTGCTGGTGACGGCGGCCGATGTGAACATCGGCATCGTGTATGTGCTCGCGGTGGCGTCGCTGGGCGTCTACGGCGTGACGCTGGGCGGGTGGGCGTCGAACAACAAGTACTCGTTCTTCGGCGGCCTGCGCTGTAGCGCGGGGATGATCTCCTACGAGATCCCGATGGGGCTCGCGCTGCTGGCGATCATTCTGCTCACCGGCACGGTGTACCCGCAGGGGATCATCGAGCACCAGATCCAGCACGGGTGGTTCGCGATCAGCCAGCCGGTGGCGATGGTGCTCTTCTACATCTGCATCCTCGCCGAGGCGAACCGTGCGCCGTTCGACAACGCGGAGGCCGAGCAGGAGCTCGTCGGCGGGTACCACACCGAGTACTCGTCGATGCGGTTCGCGCTCTTCTTCCTCGCTGAGTACGCGCACGTGATCACCGGCTCGGCGATCATGGCGCTGCTGTTCTTCGGCGGGTACCACCTGCCCTTCATCGGGCTGACGAGCCCCGAAGCGACGGGCACGCTCGCGATGCTGACCAAGCTGGCGGTCTTCGGGACGAAGGTCGTGCTGCTGATCGGCTTTGCGATGTGGGTGCGCTGGACGCTCCCGCGCGTGCGCTGGGATCAGGTGATGAAGCTGGCGTGGAACGGCCTGATTCCGCTGGGCATCACGATCCTCATCGCGACGAGCGTGATGGTGTTCATGGAGTGGACGGGTCTGCTGCACCTGATCGTGATGAACGCGATTCTCGCGGCGGTGATCGTCGTCCTGCAGCGCATGCTGCCCCGGGCGCAGATGAACCGGAAGATCCCCATGGCCGGGTCGCGCTTCAACCCGCTGCCGGGCGAGTGCATCGTGACCGGGGCCGGGGGCTCCGCGGCGCAGGAGGGCGCGCCGAACCTGCGCCCGACGCGCTCGGGCATGGTCGGCGCGCAGTAACCGGGGCGTGCGGTACCTGGCGATCGACCTCGGCGAGCGGCGCACCGGCCTGGCCGTCGGCGACGACGAGACGGGCTTCGCCGAGCCGTACCGCGTCGTCGATGTGAAGCGGAAGCACGACGAAGTTCCCGACCTGCTGCTGCGCGCGGTGCGCGAGGCGATCGACGACCACGGCGCGGGCGCGCTCGTCGTCGGGCTGCCGCTGAACATGGACGACACCGAGGGCGCGCCGGCGAAGGCGGCGCGCGTCGCGGGCGATGCGATCGGCGCGGCCGTCGGCCTGCCCGTGCACTACCAGGACGAGCGCCTGACGAGCGCGGATGCCGACTGGTCGATGGCGCAGAGCGGGATGACGCACAAGCGCAAGAAGCAGCTGCGCGATGCGCTCGCGGCGGCGGCAATCCTGCGGGATTTTTTGGGGCGATAGTCCGAGCCGCGATCGGGAGATCGCGGGCTGCGCCGGGCGACGAGTGTGCGCCGGAGCGATGGATCACGGCGCCGATCGTGCCTCGTGCGACGCCTGCACTCGCTTGCGCGCTCCGACCTGGCCCGCGATCTTCCGATCGCGGCTTGGATAGAAAGCGGCCCGCCCCGGAATGGGAGCGGGCCGCGTGGTGCGACCGGCGGCACGCGAGCGGGTGTGCGCGCCGATCGTGGACAAAGCGTGGCGGTGTCAGTTCCCCGTTGGGCGTCGGCCGGGGCGCGGCGCGTCGGGGTCATTCGGCGAGAGCAGCAGGAACTGGTCGAGGGTGATTTCGTCGCTCATGCGCCCGGCGGCGATCGAGGGTTCGTTCTCGGCGATCTCATAGTCGCTGAGGTTGAGGGTGTAGCGGCAGCGAAGGGCGAGTTTCTTTCCGCCGCCCCGGGCCGCGCGGTTCTCGCCGAGGTCGAGCAGGCTGATCGTCGCGGGGATGCGCACCTCGCGCGTCGCGCCCTTGATCGTCATGGCGCCGACGAGGTCGCCCTCCCAGGTGGTGAACCCCTTGGCGTCGTCGCGCTTCGTGATGGTCGCGTTCTTGAAGGCGTCGAGGACGAAGTGCACATCGGGGTGCGCCGCGGCGTCCATCCAGCGGTCGCTGCGCAGGTGCTCGTTGCGCATGGGGATGCCGGTCTCGAAGGAGGCGACGGGCAGGCGGAAGGCGCCGGCGACCAGGGGTCTGTCGGCATCGTTCGGGTCGGCGCCGACGACGGCGTAGCCGACGACCTCGCCGGACGTGCCGACGACGCGCTCGATGGGGGCGTCACTCGTGAACGTGACCTGCACATCGCGCCCGCGCTCGACGAAGTACACCTCGCCGAGGGCGCGGTGTTCCTCCGGAACGACGAGCGTGCCGCCGGATTCGGTGCGCTCGGGCGCCTGAGCGTAGGCGAGTGGCGCGCAGGCAAGGGCGAGTGCGGCGACGAGGCGGCTGCGCATGGCGATTCTCCCGGGGACGCAGGGTCACGCGTCAGGGGTTACACCGCGACGGGCGGGGTTGGTTTCGGGGTGAGTCGCGACGCTGCACGCCGGGGCCGCGAACTCTCGATCGCGGTTCAGTCTTTGTCAGCCGCCGCTCGCGTCGGGGGCGTCATCGCGTGCGGCGTGCGTCGGTGGCGCGAAGGCGTCGCTGTCGCTGAGCAGCAGGCGCACCTGCACGCGGATGGTCTCGGCGACGGCGCCGGTGCGGCGCGCGGGGTCGCTGGCGCCGACGCCGAAGTCGTCGAGGCGCACATCGAAGGCGGCGCGGATGGCGATCAGGTCGCCAGGGGCTTCGGCGCGCGTGATGTCGGATTCGGGCATGAAGACGAGCGTGGCGGGCGCGATGAGCTCGCGCGTGACGCCGGCGATCGTGAGGTCGCCGACGAGGTCGCCGACAAGCGTGGTGTAGCGGTGGTCGGTGCGGATTTCGGTGAAGCCTCGCGTTGTGGCGAGGGTGAATCGGATATCGGGGTGCCGGTCTGCGTGCAGCCAGCGGTCGCTGGCGAGGTGTTCGTCGCGCAGCGGGATGCCGGTGGTGATGGTGGTCACGGGCACAGCGAAGGCGCCGGCGACGAGGTCGGTGAGCCCGCCGACGACGGCGAACCCTCGGGCGCTGTGCGACTCGCCGACGAAGCGCTCGAGGGGTGCGTCGCTGGTGAAGGCGATCTGCGCGTCGTCGCCGGCGGGGACGACGCGGTACACCTCGCCGCGCGCGGCCTGCTCGGCGGTTGCCTCGAGGCTGGTGCGGGCCGGCGCGTCGCTCGGTGCTTGCTGCGCGAATGCCGGGGCGAGCGCCGGGGTGAGGGCGCAGGCGGCGAGCAGGATGGCCAGGCGAGTCGTCATCGTTACATCTGTATGCGTCGAAACCGCTCCGGGCGTTACGCGGATTTCCGGCGTGCCGGGAGGAGGGCGAGCACGGCGCCGAGCAGGGCGGGGCCGGCGAGCGTGAGCACGCTGACGGCGTGGGCGTCGAAGCCGCCGGGGAGGAGCCCGAGGGCGAAGGCGTTGTCGCGATGGGGCATGGGGCCGGTGCGGTCCTCGAGGCCGGACTCGGCCAGGAGGGCGTCGAGGGCGTCCTGGTTGGGTTGTTCGGGGCTCTGGGCGGCGGGTTCGGCGATGCGGAATCGCGTGAAGCCGCGCCGGCCGGTGGCGTCCCAGAGGACGAAAGCCTGCATCGTGATGACGAGGCAGACAAGGACGATGAGGAATCGTGCAACGCGTCGCATGGGGAGGCTCCGGATCGGTCGATCCTACCGCGAGGGCGCTGCCCGGCGGCATGTCGGACCGAACCGGCGGCCCTCCCGGGGCTATAACCCGGGTGGAGCGTCCCCGATCTGCAGGAGGCACGGATGCGACGAGCACGGATGGTTGGCGCGGCCGGCGCGGCGATGGCGATGCTGGCGGGCGTTGTTCCGGCGGCGGGGTCGCAGGACGAGGCGCCCGCGGCGATTGCGTCGTTCGCCGATGCGCGCGGGCTGCTCGATGCGCTCGAAACCGGCGCGGACGACCTGCGGACGCTGCGCGCGTCGATTCAGTACGACCGGCGGTTTCTGCTGCAGGGCGACCAGCACGTGCGGCGCGGGACGCTGTATTTCGCGCAGCGCGAGCGTGAGGACGGCGCGGGGCTGAAGCGCGTCTTCGAGGTCGACTTCACCGTGCTGTACCTCGTCGGGGGCGACACGCGGCGCAAGGAGGACGACCGGCAGGTCTGGACCTTCAACGGCGAGTGGCTGGTCGAGAAGCGACCGGAGAAGAAGCAGTACATCGCGCGCCAGGTGGCGCCGCCGGGCGCGGATTTCGATCCGCTGCGCCTCGGCGAGGGGCCGATCCCGATCCCGCTCGGCCAGGAGGCCGAGGCGGTGCTGGCGCGCTACGACGCGACGCTCGTGCCGACGGCGGAGGGGATCGATCCGGCGGAGGATCCGAAGCTGATCGAGTTCGCGGAGCGCGACGGCGGCTCGTGGCAGCTGCGCCTCGTGCCCCGCGTCGAGGACGACGATTTCGAGGAGATCCGCCTGTGGTACGCGAAGGGCACACTGCTGCCCCGCATGGCGATGACGACGAATCGGTCGGGGGATGTGTCGGTCGTGCAGTTGCTGCAGGTGGAGCAGAACATCGAGCTTCCGCCGGAGGTGTTCAGCGTGACGCCGCCGCCGATGGGACAGGGCTGGGACACGCAGATCGAGGAGTATCGCGGTGAGTGACGGGGCGCGGCGTGGAATCAGGATGGGTGCGCTGGGGCTCGTCGCGGGGCTGGCGCTCTCGATCGGGGCGCCGGCGATGGCGCGTCAGGCCGACGGCCTGAGCGACGCGGCGCGACAGGCCGTGTCGGCGGCGTACCTGACCGATGAGGAGCGCAAGCAGGCGCGCGTCTTCCATGGCGTGTGGGAGGAGGGCGACCTCGACACGGCCGAGCGCCTGGCCTTCGCGGCGCTGACGGTGCGCGCGTGGGCGCACCCGGTCTTCGACGATCCGGCGGCGCCGGCGGCGTACCGGGCCGAGGCGCTGCTGCGCCGGGGCGACGCCGAGGCGGCGCTTGATGTGCTCGCGGGCGAGGAGTCGATGCGCGCGCGACGGGTGCGCGTCGAGGCGCTGCTCGCGCTCGGGCGCTTGGAGGAGGCGGACGCGGCCGTCGGGCCGATCGCCGAGACGCTGCTGCGCCGCGGCGCCCAGACGGCGGAGGAACTGGTCGAGGGCGTGAAGGCGTTGCGCGTGCGCGCGCGCCTGCGCGCCGCGGAGGCGGGCGACTTCGAGCTGCTGATGGGCCTGCTCGCGCAGGCGCGGGACGAGCTGGACCGGCTGTACTGGCCGGCGTCGCTCGTCGAGGCGCAGCTGCTCGTTGAGAAGGACAATCGCGGGCAGGCGGTCGAGGCGATCGAGCAGACGCTCAGCTTGAATCCGGCGAGCGGGGGCGCGTGGGCGATGCGCGCCGAGATGGCGGTGGACGCCTTCAACTTCGACGCGATGGAGTCGGCGGCGCAGGTGCTCGAAGCACAGGCGGCGAGCCTGCCGGGCTGGGCGGACGAGGCCCCGGCGCAGGTGGACGCGGCGCTTGCGCGTGCGCGATCGTGGATGCGTCAGAACGAGCCGGAAGATGCGCTCGGGCAGCTTGCGCCGGCGCTGGCAGCGCACCCGACGCAGCGCGAGCTGCTGGCGCTCGCGGCCGGCGCGACGGCGATGACCTACGACGGGGAGGCGACGCGCGCGGCGCTCGAGCGATTCGACGAACTCTCTCCCGGTTCGGCGCAGGCGTACCTCGCGGCCGGCGCGGCGCTCGCCGAGGCGCGCCAGTACGCGCTCAGCGAGCCGTACCTCGTCGAGGCCATCGACCGGTCGCCGAACCTGCCCGAGGCGCACATCGAACTCGGGCTGATGTACATGCAGTGGGGCAGGGATGTGGAGGCCCACGATGCGCTGGAGCGCGCGGTGGCGCTCGATCCCTTTCACGTGCGCGCTGACAACAGCCTGCGCCTGATCAGCGAGCTCTTGACCTACGACCGGCTGGAGGGGGCGCACTTCAGCGTGCGCTTCCGGCCGGGTGTCGATCGCGTGATGGCCGAGGAGATGCTGCCGGTGCTCGACCGTATCCACGAGACAGTGGCCGGCGAGCTGGAGCACGAGCCCGAGGTGAAGACGGTCATCGAACTGATGCCGAACCACGAGTGGTTCGCGGTCAGGATCACGGGCATGCCGGCGCTGCACACGATCGCGGCGGCGACGGGGTCGGTCATCGCGATGGAGGCGCCGAAGGTCGGGCCGGATCATTCCGGCGTGTACGACTGGGCGCGCGTGGTGCAGCACGAGTATGTGCACACGGTCACGCTGTCGCGGACGAAGAACCGGATTCCGCACTGGTTCACGGAGGCCGCGGCCGTGCATCTGGAGCAGGCGCCGCGTGACTACGCGACGTGCCAACTGCTTGTGCGGGCGCTGGTCAGCGGCGAGCTCTTCGACATGCAGGCGATCAACATCGCCTTCGTGCGTCCGGAGAAGCCCAGCGATCGCGGGCAGGCGTACGCGCAGGGACACTGGATGTATGAGTTCATCCTCGAGCGGTGGGGCGCGGATGCGCCGCTGCGCCTGATGGACCTCTACGCCGAGGGCGTGCGCGAGGAAGAGGCGTTCCGCAGCGTGCTGGGGATGCCCCGGGCCGAGTTCTTCGAGGCGTTTGTCGAATGGGCCGAGGGCGAGGCACGCGCCTGGGGCATGCTGCCCGAGACGACGATGGACCAGATCGTGCTTGCCGAGACCCTGGCCGATCCGGCGCTGCGCGAGGGCGCGGCGGCGGCGCTTGCCGAGATGGCGGCGTCGGCGGCGCACGCGATCGGGGGCGCAGGGCGCCTCACGCCGGCGCCGGTGGAGATGGCGCGTCTCGACCCCGAGCGCGTCGAGCGCCTGCTCGAGACCTGGGGCGAGCACCCGGATCTGCTGCAGCTGCGCGTCGCGCAGGCGAAGCGCGACGCCGGGGATGCGGTGACCGAAGAGGTCGCGCACTGGCTGGAGCGGTACGCGCAGGCGCGCCCGGTCGATGACGAGCCGCACCGGCTGCTCGCCGGCTACTACCGCACCAAGACGGACGCCGACTCGATGCGTCGCGCGGTGGAGCACCTCGCGTTTCTTGATGCGCGGGAGCAGAAGTCCGCGGCGTACGCGATCGAGTTGGCGCGACTGCGCTCAGCGCTCGGCGAGCAGGATCGCGCCTGGGCGAGCGCGGAGCGCGCGACCACCATCGCGCCGTTCGACGCCGACTACCGCGAGACCGCGGCGGCGGTGGCGATCCAGCGGCGCGATTTCGACGGCGCCGAGCGCCACATCCGGGCGCTCATCGCCCTCGAACCCGACCGCCCCCGCCACCAGCAGCGGCTGGAGGCGCTCGAGCGTCTGCGCGCTCGGGCGAGCGGCTGAGGCGTACACTCCCCGCCATGGCGGCGGGCGCACTGACGCTGGCGATCGAAACGAGCAACCCTCCGGTGCAGGGCGGCGGGAGCGTTGCGCTCGGGCGGGTCGGCGACCATATGGAACTGCTCGGCGAGCGGTCGCTCGCGCCGGAGGGGCGGCATGACGACGCCCTGATGCCGGCGATCGACGCGCTGTGCCGCGAGCACAGGGTTGCAGCGCGTGCGCTCAAGCGCGTGTGCGCGAGCGCCGGTCCGGGCGGCTACACGGCGGTGCGCATCGGCGTGACGACGGCGAAGATGATCGCCGAGGCGTCGGGCGCCGTGTGCGTCGGCGTGCCGACGGCGTGCGTCGCGGCGCACGACGCCTTCGGGCGCCTCGGCGTCGAGGCGGTGATCGTCACGCTGGCGTGGAAGCGCGGGCTTGGGTGGTCGGGCGTCGTGCGTGCCGCGGCGCCGGGCGTCGTCGAGCGTGTGGGCGTGCGCGACGCGCCGGGCCTCGCGACGCTGATGCGTGAATCGGGCGTGGGCGTGTGCCTCGGCGATGCGCACCTGCCGGAGGCGGCGCGCGACGCCGTGGCCGCGACCGGCGGGCGCATCGAGGCGCTGCGCCTCTCGGCCGGCGCATGCCTCGCGGCGTCGCGCTGGTTTGGAGGCGCGGACCCTGCGCGCGTGACGCCGATCTACCCGCGCGAACCGGAGGCGGTGCGCGTCTGGCGGGCGCGCACCTGACCGATCGCGGTCTGGACTCACGGCATCAGAGCGCCGTGACGGAATCCATCTTCGGCGGGTTCTTCGGAGTTCCGCTGCGCTGGTCCTTGAGGGGGGTGGCGGCGATCTTCTCGACCGCGTCCATGCCTTCGATGACCTTGCCGAAGGCGGTGTACTCGCCGTCGAGGTGCTGGCAGTGCTCGCGCGTGAGGCAGACGAAGAACTGGCTGCCTGCGCTATTGGGGTCGGCGCTGCGGGCCATGGAGAGGACGCCGGGGTGGTGCTCGCGCTCGTTGAACTCGGCGGGCACCTTCCAGCCGGGCCCGCCGGTGCCGTCGCCCCTGGGGCATCCGCCCTGGATGACGAAGCCGGGGATGATGCGGTGGAACGTCAGGCCGTCGTAGAAGCCGTCCTTCGCGAGCTTGAGGAAGTTCTCGGCGTGCTTCGGGGCGACATCGTTCCAGAGTTCCACGGTGACTGGGCCTTCGGAGGTCTCGATGCGCGCGGTGGGGTAGTCAGACATGGTGGGCTCGCGTGGGGTTGGTGTTGATGTGGATGGAGGGGGGGGCGCGACTTCAGCGCTCGGCGCCGCTGGTGTCGGCGGGCCGGGCGACGGGCTCGGGGCCTTCGCCGTAGGGGGGCGCCGGGACGGTGTAGGCGCCGGTGATGACGGGCGGATCGACGGGCCGGCCGGAGCGGGGGTCCTCAAGTTCGACGCCGGCGATGTCGACGACGGCGCTCGCGCCCCGGACGAGCTGGCCGAAGGCGGTGTAGAGGCCGTCGAGCGCCTGGGTGCGCTCACGCGTCAGGCAGACGAAGACCTGCGAGCCGTTGCTGTCGGGGTCGTTGGTGCGCGCCATGGAGATGACGCCGAAGTCGTGGGGAAGGGTGCTGCTCTCG
>JBICHM010000131.1:0-3227 GCA_043101835.1 Phycisphaerales bacterium
CGCCACGCGAGGTTCTCGTTCAACGGGTCGGGGTACACGCCCCGGATGTCGTAGGCCTTGAAGACTGCGCCGAGCATGGCGTCTCCGCGAGGGGGAACCGGACTGGCGGCGCGGACGCGTGCCCCGGCGCCAACCGACGCCGAGCCCCGTCCGCACGGCCTCCACGATAGCCGCTGAGGGCCGATTCCGCCGCCTTTTCGGCCCGGACGACGCCCCTACGCCCCCCACTCGGGGCCAAGGTCCTCTGGGCAGAATCCCTCGTCGAAGACCTCCGGCTCCGGCTCGCGCCGGATCACCCGGACCCCCTCCGGCAACGCCGCGAGGTACGCCCGCCCGTACCGCTTCGTCACGACGCGCGGGTCCAGCACCACCACCCGCCCCTCGTCGCGCGCCGAGCGCACCAGGCGCCCGAAGCCCTGCTTGAACTTCAGCACGCTGCGCGGGAGCGCATCTTCAAAGAAGGGATCTCTGCCGCGCGACTTGAGCAGCGCCCCACGCGCCTCCACCAGCGGCCGGTCCGGCGGCTCGAATGGCAGGCGCGTGATGATGACATTCCGCAGCGCCTCGCCCTGCACATCGACGCCCTGCCAGAAGGACGCCGCGCCGAGCAGCACGCCCCGCTCGGCCGCCCGGAAACGCGCGAGCAGCACGCCGCGCGGCCCGTCGCGCCCCTGCGCACACACCGTGTACCCCTCGGACTCCAGCTCGTCCCGAATGCGCCTATCCACCGCCTTCAGCGTCGCGAAACTCGTAAAGAGCACGAACGCGCCGCCCGCCGTCGCGCGCACATGCTCGAGCACCCGCTCGGCGAGCACATCGGGGTAGTGACGCTCGCGCGGGTCGGGCATCGTCTCGTCGAGGTGCAGCTCCACCTGGCTGGCGAAGTCGAAAGGGCTGCCGAGCTGCAGCGTCTGTGCGCCGGGGCCGCCGTCCGCCGCGAGGTCGCACCCGACGCGCCCGGCGATGTGCCGGAAGTCCCCCTCGCGCGTCGTCATCGTCGCGCTCGTGAGGATCACCGAGGCGTCCGTGCCGAAAAGGGCCTCCTTCAGGATCGGCCCGACTTCCACCGGGCTGCACGCGATCGTCACGCGGCTCGTCGCGCCCGCGCCCCGCTCCACACGCTTCGCCTCCGCCCAGTACGCGCACGCCGGCATCGCCTGGGTCAGCAGCGCATCGGCGTCGTCGGCGATCGCCGCCGCGCGCTCGGCGAAGGCGTTGAGCTCGAACCGATCATCCTCCCGCGCTGCGCCCTCGCGCAGGCGCTTCAGCGACATCGCCAGCTCCGCGAAGACCGGCGTCACCGTGTTCTCGAACATGCCCGGCTCGGGCATCTTCAGCACCGTCTCCTGCTCGTCGCCCGTGCGCCCGCGCCCCTGGATCACCTGTGCCACGCGGTCGAACAGCACGCGGGCGCCCTCGGCCGCGCGCATCGTGAAGTCCACCGCGCGCTCGAGATCGCGCTCCGACCCCGGCGCCACCGCGAGGTTCGCGAGGAACCCCTTGCGCGTGCGCTCGTGGAAGAGCAGGCCGACCAGATGCATGATCCGCCCCTCGCCCAGGCTGCGCCCGAAGTGATCCGTCGCCACGTCCTCCACGCAGTGCGCCTCGTCGAGGATCACATGGTCGTAGTCGGGCAGGAAGCCGAC
Source organism: Phycisphaerales bacterium (assembly GCA_043101835.1). Classification (GTDB taxonomy): domain Bacteria; phylum Planctomycetota; class Phycisphaerae; order Phycisphaerales; family UBA1924; genus JBICHM01. Next base: position 1,647 of record JBICHM010000131.1, read on the forward strand.
GCCCCGCTGGCGCAGCGCGAGGTCGCTGAAGAAGAGCGCGTGATTGCAGATGAGCAGGTCCCCGCGCTCCATCCTGCGGCGCGCCTGCTGGAAGAAGCACTTCTCGTAGGTCGGGCAGCGCCGCCCCATGCAGTTGCCCGCGTCCGACTGCACGCGGTCCCACACCGCCGGACGCTCCAGCTGCGGCAGCGTCGCCAGCGTGCCGTCGGTGGTCGAGTACGCCCAGTCCTCGATCGCGTGCAGCGTCGCGCGGCTCGCGAAATCGGGCAGCAGCGTCTCCTGCCGCTTCGAGGCCATCTCCAGCCGGCGGAGGCTCAGGTAGTTGCCCCGCCCCTTCACCAGCACCGCCGTGAACTCCTCCGGCAGCGCCGCGCGCAGCAGCGGCACATCCTTCTCGAGCAGCTGCTCCTGCAGCGCGATCGTGTTCGTCGCCACCACCACCCGTTCGCGATGTTCGACCGCCCGCGCGATCGCCGGCAGCAGGTACGCGAACGACTTGCCGACCCCCGTCCCCGCCTCAACAAGCAGCCGACCCCGACGCCCGAGCGCCGACGCCACCGCCTCCGCCATCGCCACCTGCTGCGGGCGCGCCTCGAAGCCGTCGCCCAGACGGCGCGCGATGGCGCCGTCGGGCGCAAGCATGGAGGTGATCGCGGAGGTCATGGAGGGATGGTAGTTGGCCAAGAGAGAGACGGAGAGATGAAGAGACGGAGAGACGACCTGAGAAGGAAGGGAGGCGTCCCGGCGCTCGACACTTCGTCTCTTCGTCTCTCAGTCTCTCCGTCTCTTCCCCCCTACAACGGCTCCCGCTTCGGCTCCCCCGGCCGGCGCGGATACTTCCCCGGCGTCGCACGCGGCTTCTCCAGCGCCACGATCCGACCCGTCGGCGTCGGCACCACCCCCGCCACCGTCGCGTGCAGGCTGTGCAGCGCACGCTTCGCGTCGGCCAGCTCCTCCTCCGCCTTCTGCCCCTTGATGAGCAGCGCCAGGCCCCCCACGGTCGCCAGCGGGATCACCAGTTCGGCGAGCACGCGGATCGGCCCCACTGCGCGCGCCGTCACCGCGTCGAACTGCGCCCGCAGCGCGCTCTGCCCGACCGATTCGGCCCGATCCGCGACGACCTCCAGGTTCGCCAGCCCGATCGAATCGGCCGCCGCGCGCAGGAAATCGGCCTTCTTGCCCGTCGCCTCGATCAGCGTGAACCGCAGGTCCGGCAGCACGATCGCCAGCGGTATGCCCGGCGCGCCGCCGCCGGAGCCCACATCCGCCACGCGCGCGCCCGCCGGAAGTTCCGCCAGCATCGGCAGCAGCGTGAGCGAATCGAAGATGTGGCGCAACCACGCCTCGCCGGGGTCTCGGATCGCCGTCAGGTTCATCCGCGTGTTCGCATCGAGCAGCAGCGCGAGGTACCGCCCCAGGCGCTCGAGGTCGCCGGGTTCGAAGGCGATGCCGTATTCCTCCGCGGCGGCGAGGAACTCGGGTGTCGGCTCGATTGGCGCAAGGGTGTCGGTCACGGCGGTTCCTGCTTGTGGCGGATCGTTCCGCAGCCGACGATACCCGCCGGAGATCGGAAGAGCACAC
>JBICHM010000132.1:0-7047 GCA_043101835.1 Phycisphaerales bacterium
CCAAGGTCAACGCCGCGAACTTCCTCTCCCGCGCCGACGTGCAGGTGGATGTGGAAGTCGTCGCCAGCGCCCAGCAGGCGCAGCTCTTCGTGCCCACCAACTTCTCCGCGTCCGGCGGCGTCGACGGTGTGCTCACGAGCACCGTCACGCTCGAGATCGCCGGCCCGAGCGGCGTTCAGGTGCTCACCTTCGTCAGCGGCACGTCCGTCGATGACATGACGACCGCGATCAACAACCTCGGCGGCTCCACCGGCGTTCGCGCAGAGCGCGTCAACGCCGGCGACATCGCCAGCGGCCTGCGCTTCTACTCAAGCGGCTTCGGATCCGACGCCTTCGTCTCCATCCAGAAGCTCGGCGACTCGGGCGACTTCTTCGAGACCTACCGACTCGACAACGACGCGCCGACGCCCACCAGCGACATCTTCGCCGACCCCAACGCCGTCGCCAGCAACCGGGACACCGGCCAGGACGTCTCGGCCATCGTCAACGGCGCTCTGGCCAACGGGCGCGGCACCGAGCTGACCATCCGCAACCCCGAACTCGACTTCGAGGTGCTCCTCGACTCGACATTCGCCCAGACCGTGGACGGCTCCATCGAGACCTTCCACATCACCGGCGGCGGCTCGCTCTTCCAACTCGGCCCGCAGGTGAACGCCTCGCAGCAGGTGAACATCGGCGTGCCGTCGATCGCCGCGAGCCGCCTGGGCGGCACGCTCGTCCCGCTCTTTGCGGGCGGGCAGGAGGTGCAGTTCCTCAGCAGCCTGAAGTCGGGCGAGCTGAACGACCTGCTCACGGGCCGGCAGACCGGGAACTTCCAGAACGCCAGCCAGATCCTCGAAGCCGCGATCGACGAGGTCGCCACGCTCCGCGGACGCCTCGGCGCCTTCGAACGCAACACCATTCAGACGAACATCCGCAGTCTGCAGTCGTCGCTCGAGAATGTGACGGCCAGCGAGTCCGCCATCCGTGACGCCGACTTCGCACGCGAGACCAGCGAGCTGACGCGGAGCCAGATCCTCGTCGCCTCCACGACCAGTGTGCTGGCGACCGCCAACACGCAGGCCCAGAGCGTCCTGCAGCTGCTCGGCTAGGCCCGGCCCGACACAAATCCACCTCAGCAGGTGGGTTCGACCGTCGGTCCGAGAAAATCCCGCGTTCCCCAGCGGCCCGCGCGACATCCGTTGCGCGGGCCGCTGTCGTTTGTGCCGGTCAGGCATGATCGAGAACGATTGCGGGGGAATCCCGGGCAGGAGGCCTTAACCCGCCCTCTCCAGACTCCGATGCACAACGCGCGTCACCGCGCCGAGGCTCGGGAGGTCCGATCTCGCGGCGCGGCACAGGGGCTCCGGAGCGTCTTCGGAGCCGCGGCCGAGCGGGACGGATCCCGCTCACCGGTTCGCGTCGGCTGACGCCCACGACGCGGAGGCGCCCGGACCAGCAGCCCGGTCGCCTTGGGTTCGCCCGTCGCAGTCATGGAGGATCGGCAGCATGAGCCGCATCAACACCAACGTCGTGTCCCTCACCGCCCAGCGCACGCTGGGCCTCAACAACCGCTCGCTCGGCAGCAGCCTCGAGCGTCTGAGCACCGGCCTGCGGATCAACCGCGGCGCCGATGATCCGGCCGGCCTCATCGCGTCGGAGAACCTCCGCGCCGAGAAGGCCGCCATCAGCGCCGCCATCGGCAACGCCAACCGCGCCGAGCAGGTCGTGAACATCGCCGAGGGCGGTCTCCAGGAGGTCGCCGGCCTGCTCACCGAGCTCGAGGGCCTGATCACCTCGACCGCCAACACCGCCGGCCTCTCCGACGAGGAGAAGAAGGCGAACCAGCTGCAGATCGATTCGATCCTGCAGACCATCGACCGCATCGCCAACAGCACGTCCTTCCAGGGCACGCGCATCCTCAACGGCAACTTCGACTACAACGCCACCGGCGTCGCCGGCGACGTGAGCAACTTCAAGGTCAACGGCGCCAAGCTCGGCTTTGAGGGCAGCCTCGCCGTCGATGTCGTCGTCACCAACAGCGCCCAGGCCGGCGGCTTCTTCCTGTCGTTCGGCGGCGGCAACCTCGACCTCGGCGCCAGCACCGACCGCTTCGTCTTCGAGGTCGCCGGCTCCGTCGGCAGCCGCGAGCTCTCCTTCGCCTCCGGCGCCAGCCTCGCCTCCATCGCCGCCGCGGTGAACACCTTCACCGACGTCACCGGCGTCAAGGCGACCGTGTCGGGCACCGGCCTCCGTCTCGACAGCAGCGACTTCGGCTCGAACGAGTTCGTCAGCGTCAAGGTGACCGACGACGGCTCGATCGCGCCCGCCAACGCCGGCATCTACAACTTCGCCGCTGAGGACACCAACGTCGCCTCCGCCGCCACCCTCCAGGCCTTCAGCGCGATCGCCAACGGCGTGACCGACAAGGGCCAGGACGTCGAGGCCACCATCAACGGCATCGTCGCCACCGGCGACGGCGCCAAGGCCAGCATCAACACCGACTTCCTCTCCGTCGAGGTCGACCTGACCACCGGCACGGCCGCCGGCGGCGCCAACTCCCAGACCCTCGGCGCCCTCAGCGCCTTCACGGTCACCGGCGGCGGCGCCGACTTCCAGCTCGACGGCTTCGTCGACATCGCCGGCAAGGTGAGCATCGGCGTCGGCAACGTCGCCAGCCGCACCCTTGGCGCCACCAAGAACGCCAGCGGCACGAACTTCACCCTCAGCGACCTCGGCGCCGGCAAGAGCCTCAACGTGGTCGACGGCGACCTCGGCACCGCCCAGAAGGCCGTCCGCTCCGCCATCGAGGGCGTCAGCGGTCTCCGCGGTCGCCTCGGCGCCTTCCAGAAGAACACCATCGGCGCCACCATCCGCAGCCTCGGTGTCTCCCTCGAGAACACCACGGCCGCCGAGTCGGCCATCCGTGACACGGACTTCGCCGCCGAGACGGCGTCGCTGACCCGCAACCAGATCCTGGTGAGCGCCAGCACCAACGTGCTCGCGATCGCCAACAGCCAGCCGCAGAACGCCCTCTCGCTGCTGGGCTAAGCGGGCGCTCCGCCGCCTTCGGGCGGTGAGGCAATGTCCGATCCTTCCGCGCCCCGCCGGGTTCTCCCGGCGGGGCGTTTTTCGTTGCGCACACCCGCCCCGACGCGCAACGCGCACTCGGTGCGCGTCCCATAAGGCGAAAATCGGGAATCCGCCCAACGAATCCGAATTGCCCAGCCCGCACAGCCGACACAGATTCCCGCCCGGGGAGGCCTCGGCCTCACCAGGGCGTGTCGGACTCTGGTCCGCGCCGATCGTGGCGCGGGCTTCGGCGCGGCGACGGGAGCGGTCGCCGCCCGGCCTGGTGGGAGAGCCCGACGAACTGTCTCGCTGCTTCCCGGCGTGTGGAACGCGCCTCCGAGCGGCCCTTATGGGATCACGGAGGATCACATGAGCCGGATCAACACGAACGTCCAGTCCCTCATCGCGCAGCGCGTGCTCGCGAACAACAACCGAGGCCTCAACACGAGCCTCGAGCGCCTCTCGACCGGTCTGCGGATCAACCGCGGCGCCGACGACCCGGCCGGCCTGATCGCGTCGGAGAACCTCCGCGCCGAGAAGACCGGCCTCGCGCAGGCCATCGCCAACGCCGAGCGGGCCGAGCAGGTCGTCAACATCGCCGAGGGCGGTCTCCAGGAAGTCTCAGGGCTCCTCAACGAGCTCGAGGGCCTCATCACCGCCACCGCGAACACCGCCGGCCTCTCGAGCGAAGAGCGCAAGGCCAACCAGCTGCAGATCGATTCGATCCTCCAGACGATCGACCGCATCGCCAGCAGCACGTCCTTCCAGGGCAACCGCCTCCTCAACGGCAACCTCGACTACTCCGCGACGTCCGTCGCCGGTGATGTCAGCAACTTCAAGATCAACGGCGCCAAGCTCGGCTTCGGCGGCGATCTCGATGTCGACGTCGTCGTCACCAACAGCGCGCAGGTCGGCGGCTACTTCCTCTCCTTCGGCGGCGGCAACCTTGACCTCGGCGCGTCGACCGACCGCTTCGTCTTCGAGGTCGCCGGCTCCATCGGCGCTCGTGAGCTCTCCTTCGCCTCCGGCGCCAGCCTCGCCTCCATCGCCACCGCGGTGAACACCTTCACCGATGTCACCGGCGTCAAGGCCACCGTCTCGGGCACCGGCATTCGCCTCGAGAGCAGCGAGTTCGGCAGCGAGAACTTCGTCAGCGTTAAGGTCGCCGACGACGGATCGATCGCGCCCGCCAACGCCGGCATCTACGAGTACGCCGCGCAGGACACCAACGTCGCCTCCGCCGCCACGCTCGTCGCCTTCAATGCCGCCAGCAACCCCCTGATCGACAACGGTCAGGACGTCGAGGCCGTCATCAACGGCATCCTCGCCACCGGCAACGGCACCCGCGCCAGCATCAACACCGACTTCCTCTCCGTTGAGGTCGATCTCTCCAGCGGCGCCGCCGGCGGCACCGCCAACGCGCAGACGCTCGGCGCCCTCAGCGCGCTGACCATCAACGGTGGCGGCGCCGACTTCCAGCTCGCCAGCCAGGTCGATATCGCCGGCAAGGTCTCCCTCGGCGTTGGCAACGTCGCCGTGCGGACCATCGGCGATGTGCAGGACGCCAGCGCCAACCGCTTCAACCTCTCCGACCTCGGCGCCGGCAAGGGCCTGAACGTCGTCACCGGCGATCTGGTCACCGCCCAGAAGGCCGTCCGAGAGGCCATCCGCGACGTCACGAGCCTGCGCGGGCGCATCGGCGCCTTCCAGAAGAACACGATCGGGGCCACCATCCGCAGCCTCGGCGTGTCGCTCGAGAACACCACCGCCGCCGAGTCCGCCATCCGTGATACGGACTTCGCCGGCGAAACCGCCGCCCTGACCCGGAGCCAGATCCTCGTCAGCGCCAGCACGAACACGCTCGCGATTGCGAACACGCAGCCGCAGAACGTGCTCTCGCTGCTCGGATAACGTCGCCTGATCCGGCGACACCTCCGGCGCCCCGGTCGAAAGACCGGGGCGTTTTTTCGTTGACCCCCTTCGTTTAGTGCGCCGAACGCGCGCACCACCGTCGGAGGTCCCCATGCGAGGCGAGTTCGAGAACCGACAGGTCGTCGTCACCGGCGGAACCGGCGCGCTCGGGGGCGCCGTTGTCGCGGCGCTGCTCGAGGGCGGCGCCCGATGCGTCCTCCCCTGGATCGCCGAGCGCGAAGCGGAGGCCTTCCCGCATCGCGACCACGAGCGCGTCACGCTCGTCGGTCCCGTGGACCTCGCGCGCGAGGAGCAGGTCGCGGCGTGCTACGCCTCGGTCGAGCGCCTCTGGGCCTCCATCCACATCGCCGGCGGCTTCGCCATGAGCGCACTCGCCGACACCAGCCTCGACGACTGGCGACGCATGCAGGAAATGAACGCCGACACCTGCTTCCTGTGCACGCGTGAAGCCGTCAAGCGCATCCGCCAGTCGGGCGACGGCGGGCGCATCGTCAAAGTCGCGGCGCGCCCGGCGCTCGAGCCGGCGCAGGGCGCCGGCATGGCGGCCTACACCGCCAGCAAGGCCGCCGTCGGCGCGATGACCCAGGCCCTCGGCGCCGAGCTCGCCGGCGAAGGCATCCTCGTCAACGCCGTCGCGCCCTCGATCATGGACACCCCCGCCAATCGCGACGGCATGCCGGACGCGAACCACGACGCGTGGCCCAAGCTCGATGAGGTCGCATCGACGATCTGCTTCCTCGCGTCGCCGCGCAACCGCGTCACGCGCTCGGGCGTCGTGCCGGTGTACGGGCGAGCCTGAGCGCTCAGACCGTCCACTGCGTCGGCGCGAGCGTCGTGTTCACGCGCTCGAGGTGCTCGCCGAAGCCCGCCTTGCCCATCAGCCCGAAGGTCGCCTGCTTGCCCGTCTCGACGGCGGGCTGGTCGTAGGCGTCCACGCCGAGCATGCGCCCGGCGTAGGCGGTCGCGACCTGCCAGAGCTGAATGAACTCGCCGACGTGCGATGCGTCGATACGCGGGAAGCGGATGGTGAAGTTCGGGCGCTCGCTGGCGACGAGCGCATACTCGGTCGCGCGCTGCTCGGCGGCGAGCAGCTTTGAGAGCGTCGCGCCTTCGAGGTATGTGAGCGCCTCGACGCCGCCGCCCGTTGGAACTGACACCTCGCGCGCGTGCGCATCGGTTCCGATCAGCCCGATGACCTTGTCGTTCGGCCCTTCGCGATAGAGCTGCACCTGCGAGTGCTGGTCGGTCGCGCCCAGCGCCTTCACCGGCGTGAATCCGGTGAAGACCTCGTTGCCATCGACATCGACCCGCTTTCCGAGCGACTCGGCCCACAGTTGCCGGAACCAGTCGGCCAGCAGGTACAGCGCATTGGAGTAGGGCATGAGCACGTGCGTGTGCTTGGCGCGCTCGCGCCCCAGGCGCACGAGCAGCGTCGCGAGCAGAGCCGCGGGGTTGTCGAGCAGGCGTTCATTCGCACAGCGCTCGTCCATCGCCTGCGCGCCGTCGAGCAGCGCCGCGATGTCCACGCCCACGAGCGCCAGCGGGAGAAGCCCCACCGGGCTCAGAACGCTGAAGCGCCCGCCCACGCCGTCGGGGACGGGGAAGGTCTCGTAGCCCTCCGCGTCGCACAGCGCGCGCAGCGTGCCCTTCGCGGGATCCGTCACCGCGACGAGGTTGTGCCGGTGCGCATCGCCCAGCGCATCGATGAGCATCCGGCGCGCAAGCAGGAACTGGGCCGCGGTCTCGGCGGTCTCGCCCGACTTGCTGACCACGACCACGAGCGTCCGCGCAAGCCCCCCGTCCTTCGACGCGAACTCCAGCGTCGAGCCCACGAGCGTCGGATCGACATTGTCGAGCACGAACAGGCGCGGCCCGCCCCGTTCGTCGGCCGGCAGGAGGTTGTAGAGCGGGCTGTGCAGCGCGCTGTGCACCGCGATCGCGCCGAGCGCCGAGCCGCCGATGCCCAGCACGACGACGTTGTCAAACCGGCCGCGCGCTCGCTCGACGAAGTCGCGAATCGGCCCGAGGTGGGCGCTGCGCATGGGGTCGTTTGGCAGGTCGCGC
>JBICHM010000133.1:0-6745 GCA_043101835.1 Phycisphaerales bacterium
CCACTGCTCGCCGCCGCTTTGGGCGGCGCAGCAGTGCCGGTGGATGCTGGAACGCGAAGGGCGCGAAGCGGCGCGAAGGGCATCGATGTAGGGCGGCCTTCAGGCCGCCTGTTGCATGCCCGCATTCAATGGCGGCCTGAAGGCCGCCCTACAGGGAATCGACCGGCGTAGACGGCTCTTCGCCCCATCGCCCGCCGAGTTCTTCGGTCTGGTAGTCGCACTCGTCAAAGTCAGGATCGAAACCGATCATGCTTCGCAGCCAATCTCGACTCGATGTCGGCAGATCGGCCGCTCCGAGGAATCGAATCTCTGGTGGCTCACCGACCGCGGCGCGCATCTGCGCTGCGTCGTAGTCGGCGAACCACCAGGCGCGCCGCCACCGTTCCGACCTCTTGTCGTACTCGTCAATGGACAGCACCGATTCTGTGCAGTTGTCGTGTAGTCGATCATCCCAGCCTGAAACACGATACTCACAGCGATCAAAGTCCGGATCGACAAAAATCACGCCGCGAAGCCATGCCCGATGTGATTCGCCAAGCGTTACTCCCGAAGTTTCGCGAATGGCCGCCGGCCCTCGTTGATCGCCCTTGCGCTTGGGATCAAAATAGTTCGCGATGTACCAACTTCGCATCCAGCGACTAGTCGCTCGATCGAATCCCTCGATGATGAGATGGCTGCTCATGGCGCAGTCCCCACTCCGTCTCCCTCCGTCTTCCTCTGCGTTCAACCCCTTCGCGTCACTTCGCGCCCTTCGCGTTCCATCCCCCAGCCGCACTGCTGCGCGGCTTCGCCGCGAGCAGTGGCACACGACACCGGTCAATTCGTCGCGCTGTGCAGGTAATCCAGCAGCACATTCGTCATCACGGTGATGCCCACCGGGATCGACTCGTCCACGGCGCGGAAGGTGGGGGTGTGGGCGCCGCCGGATTCGCCGCCGGGCTCGCGCGTGCCGAGGAAGTAGAAGAAGCCGGGGACCTCGCGCGCGAAGTAGGCGAAGTCCTCGCCGCCCATGATGGGGTTCTGCTCGTGCACATTCGAGGCGCCGAGCACGCGCTCAATGGTGGGGACCATCTGCGCCGTGAGGTCCGGACTGTTGATGGTGGGGGGCGTGTAGCGGTCGTAGGCCATCTCGAACGAGCCGCCGAATGCGCTGGTGAGGCCTTCGAGGATCTCGCGCATGCGCATCTCGACCTGGTCCTGCACCGCTTCGTCGTAGGTGCGGACGGTGCCTTCGAGGTAGACGCTCTCGGGGATGATGTTGTAGCGCTGCCCGCCGCGGATGATGCCGACGGTCACGACGCTCGGCGCCAGCGGCGAGAGGTTGCGCGAGCGGATCGTCTGCACCGCGTCCACGAACTGCGAGGCGGTGACGATCGGGTCGATGCTCTCCTCGGGGCGCGAGCCGTGGGCCTGCCTGCCGAAGATGGTCACGCGGAAGTGATCGACGCTCGCGAGCGCCGGCCCGACCGAGTACGCCACATGCCCGACTTCCCGATCGGCCGTCGTGTGCAGGCCGAAGATCACCTCGGGGTTGTGCTTCTCGAAGACGCCTTCCTTCAGCATCAGCTGCGCGCCGCCTTCTTCGCCGACCGGCGCGCCCTCCTCGGCCGGCTGGAAGATGAAGACGATGCGCCCGGGGATCCGGTCGCGCATGCCGACGAGCACGCTCGCGACGCCCATCTGCACGCTCGTGTGGATGTCGTGCCCGCAGGCGTGCATCACGCCGACTTCCTGGCCGTTGTAGGTCGTGCGCACGGTGCTGGCGAAGGGGAAGTCCGTCTCCTCGGTGACGGGCAGCGCGTCCATATCAGCGCGCACGGCGATGGTCGGCCCCGGCAGCCCGCCCTCGAGCACGGCCACGACGCCGGTGTGGGCGATGTTCGTCTCGGGCTCGAGGCCCAGCGAGCGCAGGTGCTCGGCGACGAGCGCGGCCGTCTTGAACTCCCGGTTGCTCAGCTCCGGGTTCTGGTGGATCTGGTGGCGCAGCGCCGTGATCTCCGGCGTCACCGCGCGCACCGCCTCGTCGACTTGGTGCTGCGCGAGGGCGAGCGGGGCGGCGGCAAGGCAGGCAAGGAGCGCGGGGGTCGCGGCGGCTGAACGCATGGGCGGTGTCTCCGGGAGTGTGGCGGACGCTGTATGGTGACGGCCCGAGCGGGGAAAGGAAAGCGCCGATGGCGAAGCACGCGCGTGTCGAGGCCTGGGCCGATCGCCCCACCCTCCATCCCATCCCAAAGATCGATCTCCAGCGCATCAGCGGCGAGAAGGCCATGGCCCAGCGCGTGACGCTCTACCCCGGCTTCGCCATGCCCGAGCACCACCACGAGAACGAGCAGCTCGTCGTCGTCCTCTCGGGCAAGGTCGTCTTCGGCGTCAACGGCAAGGGGACCGACGCCTACGAAGACATCACGCTCACCGGCGGCCAGGTGCTCGTGCTGCCGCCGAACTGCCCGCACGATGCGCGCGCGATTGAGCAGACCGAGATCCTCGACATCTTCAGCCCGCCGAGCGAGACGACGGGCGTGGATCAGCGCCGCTGAGCCCCGTGCATCCAGCGCGCCCCGCGCGGCGAAGTGTTTCTTCCATGCCCCGTGAAGACCTGATCGAGCGCGTCTACGAGTTCATCACCGAGGAGGACGACGATCGCGCGTGCGATCAGCTGTCGGACGAGGCGTGCGAGGAGGCGCCGCGGTCGTTCGTGCTGAACGCCACCAGCGGCGGCGCGACAAAGCTCGCCGAATCGCTGGCGAGCCCCGACCTCGTGCTGCCGTGGCTGCTCGGTTCGCTCGGCGCGCCGCTGGCGCTGGTGGGGCTGCTGAACCCGATCCGGCAGGCGGGCTCGCTGGCGCCGCAGATGATCGTCAGCGGCGCCATCCGGCGCCTTCCCGTTCGCAAGTGGGTGTGGATCGGCGGCGGGCTCGCGCAGGCGGCGTGCATCGGCGCGATGGGCGCGGTCGCGTGGCTCGCCCCGTCGCTGGGCGGCGCGAGCGCGGGGTGGATGATCGTCGGCCTGCTCGCCATCTTCAGCGTCGCCAGCGGCGTGCAGTCGGTGACCTTCAAGGATGTGCTCGCCAAGACGGTGCCGAAAGGCCGGCGCGGGCGCCTGCTGGCGGCGCGCGCGTTCCTCGGCGCGGGGCTCACCCTCGGCGCGGGCGTCGCGATCCGCGTGCTGCTCAGTGAGGACACCGAGGCCCGCGCCTTCGCCTGGCCCCTCTGGATCGCTGGGGCGCTGTGGGTGCTCGGCGTCGCGCTCTTCGCGCTGATCGGCGAGAAGCCCGGGCACACGGATGGCGGGCGCAGCGCGATCAGGGAGGTGCGAAAGGGCATGGGGTTGCTCGCGCGCGAGCGCGGCTTCCGGCGCTTCCTCGCCACGCGCGGCCTGCTGCTGGCCATCCCGCTCGCCACGCCCTTCTACATCGTGCTCTTCCGCGAACGACTCGGCGGCGGGCTCGGCGCCCTCGGCGTCTTCATCGTCGCCACCGGCGTGACGGGCCTGGTCGCCAGCCCGATCTGGGGGCGCTTCGCGGACAGGTCCAGCCGGCGCGTGATGGGCGTCGCGGGCCTGATCGGCGGCGCGGCGGCGGGGATGGCGCTTGCGACGACGCTGCTGCCCGAGGCGTGGCGGACGGCCCCGGTGCTCTCGGCGGTGCTCATCATCAACGCCTTCGCCTACGCCGGCGCGCGCCTGGGGCGGAAGACCTACCTCGTGGACGCCGCGCCGGGCGACGAGCGCCCGCTCTATGTCGCCAGCGCAAACACGACGATCGGCGCCCTGACGATCGCCGGCGCCGGGCTGGGCGCGCTCGGCGAGGTGATCGGCGTCGAGGCGCTCGTCGTCGTCCTCGGCGCGCTGTGCCTCCTCGCGGCCATCAGCGCGTGGTTCACGCCTGAGGCGGAAGAGATGGTCGGCTGAGCGCAGTCAGGCGTTCGGCTGCGGCGTCGTGCGCAGGTACGGCTTGATCTCGGTGAAGCCCTTCGGGAAGAGGGTCTTCGCCTCCTCGTTGCTCACCGCCGGCACGATGATGCAGTCGTCGCCCTGCTTCCAGTCGGCGGGGGTCGCCACCTTGTGCTTCGCCGTCAGCTGCAGCGAGTCGATGACGCGCAGCAGCTCGTCGAAGTTCCGCCCCGTGCTCGCCGGGTAGGTGAGCGTCAGCTTGATCTTCTTGTCCGGCCCGATCACGAAGACGCTGCGCACCGTGAAGGTGTCGTCCGCCTTCGGGTGGATCATGCCGTAGAGGTTGCTGACCTTGCGGTCGTGGTCGGCGAGCAGCGGGAAGTTCAGGGCGACGCCCTGCGTCTCGGCGATGTCCTTCGACCAGCCCTCGTGATCCTTCAAGGGATCCACGCTGAGGCCGGCGATCTTCACATTGCGCTTGTCGAACTCCGGCTTCAGCTTCGCGGCCCGACCGAGCTCGGTCGTGCAGACCGGCGTGTAGTCCTTCGGGTGGCTGAAGAGGATGCCCCAGGAGTTGCCCAGCCACTCGTGGAAGTGGATCGGGCCGGCCGTGGAGTCCTGCGTGAAGTCCGGTGCGGTGTCGCCGAGTTGCAGCGCCATAGCGATTGCTCCCTTCGTGAAATCGGAGGGAGATCGTAGCGTGCCGGCGGACCGCCTCGCGACCCGGCCTGCCCGGGCTTCCCCCGGCCCGGCATCCAGCGATCAGCGGTTGAAGAGGAAGTGGCAGACATCCCCGTCGCGCATCACATACGCCTTGCCCTCGGTGCGCATGCGCCCCTTCTCGCGGATCGCCTTCTCCGAGTGCAGCTCCTCGAGGTCGCCGACGGTGTACACCTCGGCGCGGATGAAGCCCTTCTCGAAGTCGGTATGGATCGTGCCCGCGGCCTGGGGGGCCGTCGCGCCGATCGGGATCGGCCACGCCCGGACCTCCTTCGGCCCCGCGGTGAAGAAGTTCTGCATGTGCAGCAGGCGGAAGATGGCCCGCGCCACGCTGTCGAGCGCGGGTTCTTCGAGGCCGAGGCTCTCGAGCATCTCGGCGCGGTCGGCGTCGTCGAGCTCGGCGAGCTCGCTCTCGATCTTCGCGCAGACCGGCACGACCTCCATGCCCTCGGCCGCCGCACGCTCGCGGACCTTCTGCGCCAGCGGCCCCTGGCCGAGCACATCGCTCTCATCGACATTGGCGATGTAGAGCGTGCGCTTGGCGGTCAGCAGGTTGAGGTGCTTCAGCTGGCGGAGTTCTTCGGGGTTGTCGCCGAGGCCGCCGCCGGCCAGCAGCGTGCGGACCGGCAGGCCCTCGCTGACATGCGGCGCGATCTTCTTGAGGACGCTGAGGCGCGCGATGGCCTCCTTGTCGCCGCTGCGGGCGGCGCGCTCGGCCTTCGGCAGCGCGCTCTCGACGGTCTGGAGGTCCGCGAGGGCGAGCTCGGTCTCGATCGTCTCGATGTCGCGGATCGGGTCGACCGAGCCGTCAACATGGGTGATGTCTTCGCCCCCCGCGGCCGTCTCGAAGCAGCGGACCACCTGACAGATGGCGTCCACCTCGCGGATGTGGCTGAGGAACTGGTTGCCGAGCCCCTCACCCTGGCTGGCGCCGCGCACGAGGCCGGCGATGTCCACGAGGCGCAGCGTGGCGGGGATGACCTGCTGCGTGGGGATGAACTTCGTGATGGTCGCCAGGCGCGGGTCGGGGATCTCGACGATGCCGACATTGGGCTCGATCGTCGCGAAGGGGTAGTTCGCGGCGACGGCGCCCGCCGCCGTCAGCGCGTTGAACAGGGTGCTCTTGCCCACATTGGGCAGGCCGACGATGCCCGCTTCGGTCGCCATCTCGCGTGTGCTCCGGAGAGTTGAGCGGGGATGGTAGGCCGGGGGCGTCGAGCCGTCAGTCCGCCGAGGCGAGCGAGCGGATCAGGGCGTCGGGCTCGAAAGGCCGCCACGCGGGGTGTTCCTCCACCGCCGCCATCAAGGCGTGGAGGTACCGCGCCTGGGAGATCTCGACGCCCCCGAGCCGCTCGGTGTGGTCGTTGAGGAACTGCACATCGAAGAGCGGAAAGCCCCGGGCGCGGAGGTGCTCGCAGGTGAGGGCGAAGCACGCCTTGCTGGCGTCGGCGCCGTCGAGCGGGTGGCGCTCGCCGGAGGGCAGGCGCGGCTGCGCGCGGTGGAACATCGATTCGCCGAAGAACGCGCCGCCGAGCGTCACGCCGTAGAGCCCGCCGACGAGCGCGCGCTCGCCGGTGTCGGGGTCTGAGCGCCACGCCTCGACGCTGTGGGCGCACCCGGCGTCGTGCAGCAGCAGGCACCACTGCACGATCTGCTCGTTGATCCAGGAGGTCGGCTCGTCGGGGCGGGGCTCGGCGCAGGCGCGGATGACGGCCTCGAACGCCTCGTCGCTTGTGTAGGCGAACCGGCCCGACCGCATCGTCCGCAGGAGGCGGCGCGAGGGTCGCGCGGCGCCCGCGCCGGTCAGCGGCACGACGCCGCGGATCCGTGTCGTGCAGAAGCACACCTCGCCCGTCTCGGGGTCGGCCATCGGGAACGCGCCCTGCCGATACAGCGACAGCAGCGCGTCAACCGTGGTGCGTTCATCCGGCGAGAGCGGCCTCACGACCGAGTGTAGCGCCGGGCCGCGCCGGTCAGGGCGCGCCCCAGGCGCCGAGCAGCAGCCCGAGGTCGGCGCCGTCGACGGTCCCGTCGTTGTTGATGTCGCCGACCTCGGGCTGCTGCTCGGCGCCTGGGGCGCGCCCTGACCGGCGCGGCCCGGCGCTACACTCGGTCGGGAGGCCGCTCTCGCCG
>JBICHM010000134.1:0-4313 GCA_043101835.1 Phycisphaerales bacterium
CTGCACGAAGCCGCGCAGTTCGAGCGCTCCATCGGCGTGTATGTGATGATCGCGCTCGTCGTCGCGCTCGAGCTCGCCGGCGCCGTGCATCGGCGCTGGGCGGTGCTGCTTGTCCTGCCCGCCGTGCTCTTCCCGGCGATTTTCCTGCTCGACCTTCACCTCTGGATGAGCCACTTCGGGCAGAACCTCGACCCCGATGCGCCGCTCTCCAATGCGATCGAGCCCTTTGTGCCGCCGATACTCGGCGTCGGGAAAGTCGGGCAGTTCGAGACCGTCGCGCGCCCCGGCGTCGGCCTGATCCTCTCGACAACGGCGTCAATCGTGCTGGTCGCAGCGCTCTTCTTCCACCGTCGCGCCTACCTCCCGCTCGTTAAGGCCGAGGCGGCCGGAGAGGAGCAGCAGGGGTGACCAGCGTCCGGATCGCCATCCTGGCCGCAACGCTCGCGGTCGCGCCCGGCGCGCTCGCCGGCGACACGCAGCCCGTCGAGCGCATCAGCGCTCTGATCGACGAGGCGGCGCCCGGCGACACCGTCGTGGTTCCGCCGGGTGTCTACGAAGGACACCTCCGCATCAGCAAGCCCGTCACACTCGACGGCGCGGGCGCCGCGGTCATCGACGGCGGGGGCGAAGGCACGGTCGTTGAGCTGCTCACGCCGGAGATCATCTTCCGGGGCTTCACGGTCCGTGCCTCGGGCGCGAATGTGGACGGCGAGCCCGCGGCGATCCGCGCCGAGACCGGCCCCGTCGTCATCGAAGGCAACACCGTCGAAGACGCGCTTTTCGGCATCGACCTGCGCACCTCGTCGGGCTCGGTCGTGCGCAACAACCGCGTCACCGGCAAGGACCTCGAGCCCGGCCGGCGCGGCTACGGCATCCGCCTCTGGTGGTCGCACGACTGCACTATCGAGCGCAACACCGTCAGCGGCTCGCGCGACATGGTCTTCTGGTACTCCGAGAACCTCTCGGTCCGCGACAACCTGGTCACCGACAGCCGCTATGGCCTGCACTTCATGTACAGCCATGAGACAACGCTCGAGCGCAACACCCTGCGGCGCAACTCCGTTGGCGTGTACCTCATGTACTCCAACAACATCCGGCTCGTCGGCAACACGCTCGAGAACAACCGCGGCGCCAGCGGCTACGGGATCGGTCTGAAAGACTGCGACGGCATCGTTGTCGACGGCAATCGAGTCCTCGCCAACCGCATCGGCGTCTACCTCGACAACAGCCCCTCGTCCTTCGACGGCGTCGGGCGGATCGAAGGCAATCTGGTCGCCTACAACGAGATCGGCGCCCTGGCGACGCCCATCACCCATGGGAACACCATCGTCGGCAACGCCTTCGTCGAGAATGAGGAGCAGGTCGGCGTGCACGGGCGCGGCGCACTCGCCGACAACGCCTTCGCCGAGGCCGGGCGAGGCAACTTCTGGTCCGACTACGCCGGCTTCGACGCCGACGGCGACGGGGTGGGCGACATTGCGCACGCGCCGCGCAGCCTCTTCGAGTCGCTCATCGCGCGCGAACCCAATCTCCGCCTCTTCGTCCACAGCCCGGCGCAGCAGGCGATCGAGTTCACCGCGCGCGCCCTGCCCGAGTTCCGACCCGACCCGAAGTTCACCGACCCAGCGCCGCTCGCCGCGATGCCTGACCTGCCCGAGGCGCCGGTCGTCGCGCAGCGCAGGGCGCCGATCGCGCTCACCGCGTTCGGCCTGCTCGGCGCCGCCGGCGCGCTCGTCGGCCTGGGCGCACGCCAATCGCGCCTCCCGCGCACCCCAACGACCGGAGCCGCCGCGTCATGATCACCGCACGCGAAGTCAGAAAGAGGTTCGGACGCGTTCGCGCCGTGGACGGCGTCACGTTCACGCTCGAGCCCGGGCAGGCGCTCGCCCTGTGGGGCAGCAACGGCGCGGGCAAGACCACGCTCATCCGGTGCCTGCTGGGCATCGTGCGCTTCGACGGCTTGATGACCATCGACGGACGGAATGTCCGGCGCGCGGGGAAGCAGACACGCAGCCTCATCGGCTATGTGCCCCAGGAGCTCGCCTTCCACGACTACATGCGCCTCGGCGGCGCCATGGCGTTCTTCGCGCGCCTGCGGGGCGTCGATGGCGCCCGGGCGCGCGATCTCCTGGCGCGCGTCGGCCTCGACGGCCACGAACGAAAGCGTGTTCGCGACCTCTCCGGCGGCATGAAGCAGCGCCTCGCCCTCGCCGTCGCGCTGCTCAGCGACCCGCCGTTGATCGTGCTCGACGAGCCCACCAGCAATCTCGACGCCGCGGGTCGCAGCGAGGTGGTCGAGACCCTCCGCGCACTGCGCCGCGACGGCAAGACGATCGTATTCGCCAGCCATCGCCCCGATGAGGTGATCGCGCTGGCCGATCGGGTGCTCGTGATGGAGCGCGGCAGGGTCGTCGCCGACACCACCCCTGCCGAACTCTGGCCCGGCGACGCCGGCGTGCAGACCGTGCGCCTCCACCTGCGCCGCGCCAGCGAGCAGGACGCCGCCGATGTCCTTCGAAGCGCAGGCCACGCCGTGCATCTGAACGGGCGCGGCCTGTGCGTCGCCGTCGAGCGCGATCAGAAAGCTGCGCCCATCAGCCTCCTCGCGGAAGCCCGCCTCGAGGTGCGCGACTTCGAGATCCTCGACGACCTCGTCATCACGCGGGAGACCACCCGATGACCACCGCCGCCCTCCACGCCTTCGCTACCAGCGAGCCGTCGCGCACTCGCGCGATCCTGGCCTTCGCCCGGCGCGAGCTGCGCGACGCCGTCTCCAGCCGCTGGTTTCTGCTTTACACGGTCGCCTTCGCAGTGCTCGCGGTCGGCGTGTCGTTCATGTCGCTGGCGGGGACGGGTTCCTCCGGCTTCGCCGGCTTCAGCCGCACCGCGGCGGGCTTGCTCAACCTCGTCATGCTCGTCGTCCCCTTGATGGCGATCACCGCCGGCGCCGGCTCGATCGCCGGCGAGCGGGAACGCGGCACGCTGCTCTACCTCCTGGCCCAGCCGGTGGGACGGACCGAGGTGCTGCTCGGCAAGTTCATCGGCCTCGCCGTGGCGATTGTCTCGTCGATCTGCCTGGGATTCGGCCTCAGCGCGGCGGCCCTCGCCTGGCGCACCGGCGCCGTCGGCGTCGGCGCATTCCTCTCGCTCGTCGGTCTCGCCTGCCTGCTCGGCGTGGTGTCGCTGGCCATCGGTCTGTGCATCTCCGCGGCGTCACGCAAGACGGGCGTCGCAACCGGTGTCGGGCTCTTCGCCTGGCTCACGCTCGTCTTCCTGAGCGATCTTGGCGTTATGGCCGGCGCAATTCTCTTCAAGCTCCGCGTGCAGGAGGTCTTCGGTCTCGCGGTGCTCAACCCGTTGCAGGCATTCAAGATGGCCGTCGTTTACGCCATGAATGCGTCACTCGATGTGCTCGGCCCTGTCGGCGCCTACGCCAGCCACCAGTGGGGAAGCCACCTCGTGTGGATGCTTCCCGGCGTGCTCGTTGCGTGGGGGCTCGTCGCGCTCATCGTCGCCGCGCTGCTCTTCTCGAGGAGGTCGCCGGTATGAACCGCACGCCGCTCGCCGTCGCCCTCATCGCCCTCGCGCTCCCCGCCGGATGCGACGAGACCGACCCCGCCGGACCGCCGGAGGTCGTCTACGGCTCCTCCGTCTGCGACTTCTGCAACATGATCATCAGCGATGAGCGTTTCGCGACCGCGACGATCGTCGTCGACGATCGCGATCGCCCGGCGGCGCGCCTCTTCGATGACTTCAACTGCCAGGCCGACGGCGAAGCCGGTCTCGCGCCCGACGCAATCCTCGCACGGTGGGTCCACGATCACGCGACGCGTGCGTGGATCCGCGCCGATGAGGCGCACTTCGTTCGCGCCGCGAGCCTCCGCACGCCGATGGCCTCACGCGTCGCGGCGTTCGCCGACGCCGGCGCCGCCGACGCCGCGGCGAGCGAGTGGGGGGGCGAGACGCTCTCCTTCCCCGAACTCCACCGCGCGCTCACCGGTGCGCAGGCGTCTGATCACCACCCAACCGAACCGGAGGAGACTCCGTCATGACACGTGACCTCAACCCCGACACCACCCTCGGCGACATCGCCGCGGCGATCCCCGCCAGCATGGCCGTCTTCGAGCGCCTCGGCCTCGACTACTGCTGTGGCGGCAAGCGCACGCTCGCGGAGGGGGCGCGCAGCGCCGGTCTCGACCCCGCCGAGGCGCTCCGGCGCATTGAGGAGGCCGCGGCCTGCGAGCAGGAGACCGACGAACGCGACTGGCGCAACGCGACGATGACCGAACTCGCCGACCACATCGAGGCCACGC
>JBICHM010000135.1:0-6655 GCA_043101835.1 Phycisphaerales bacterium
ACCTCTCCCCTTGGGGGAGAGGTCGGCGAGCGGAGCGAGGCGGGTGAGGGGTCTGCAATAGTGCGAGCGGAGCGAGCCGCCGCGTGTTGAGTCGCGGGTGGCGATGGCGGTGCGGCGGGAAGGGTGTGGCAGGGGGCTGTAGAAGACCCCTCACCCCGGCCCTCTCCCCCAAGGGGAGAGGGAGGCAGAGTCATTCCTTATCGCGCAGTTGCTCGAGGCGTCGGCGCACGACATGGGCGATGCCCTGGAGCACGCCGTCGAGGTTCTTTGTGATGTCGGATGCGGTGACGCGGAGGGTCTCGATGCCGTCACTCGCCATCCATTTGTCGCGCGCGGCATCGCGATCGAGGCGACCGTTGTGGGCGCGGCTGTCGATCTCCACGACGAGCTTGGCGTCCGCGCAGTAGAAGTCAGCGACGAAGGGGCCGATGGGTTGCTGGCGGCGGAACTTCCAGCCGCCGAGGCGGCGGGCGCGGAGGTGTTTCCAGAGGACGGCTTCGGGGGGTGTCGTGTTGCGCCGGAGGGTGCGGGCGAAGTCGGTGTTGCTCGGGCGATCGGCCGGCATGGGGCAGGGTAGTGGGGAACGGAAGAGGAGGCTCGCTGCGCTCGCATGATGCAGACCCCTCACCCCAGCCCTCTCCCCCAAGGGGAGAGGGAGCAAGACACCGACCCAAGCGAAATCAATCCCCCTGCTCCAGCACCGCCATGAAGGCCTCCTGGGGGATCTCGACGGAGCCCACGGACTTCATGCGCTTCTTGCCCTTCTTCTGCTTCTCGAGGAGCTTGCGCTTTCGGCTGACATCGCCGCCGTAGCACTTGGCGGTGACGTTCTTGCGCATGGACTTGATGGTCTCGCGCGCGATGACCTTGCCGCCGATGGCCGCCTGGAGGGGGATCTCGAACTGGTGGCGGTCGATTTCCTTCTTGAGGCGGACGAGGAGGTTGCGGCCGCGCTTGTCGGCGTTGTCGCGGTGGCAGATGACGCTGAGGGCTTCGACGGGTTCGCCGTTGATGAGGATGTCGACCTTGGCGAGGCGGTCGGCGCGGTAGCCGGTGACTTCGTAGTCCATGGTGCCGTAGCCGCGGGTCATGGACTTCAGCTTGTCGTAGAAGTCGTAGATGATCTCGGCCATGGGGACTTCGTAGTGGAGCATCTGGCGGGTTTCGCTGATGACGGTCTGGCCCTTGTAGACGCCGCGCCGCTCGCCGCAGAGCTTCATGATGTCGCCGATGGACTCGGTGGGGACGATGATCTCGAGCTTGACGATGGGTTCGCGCAGTTCCTTCCAGACGGAGCCGTCGGGGAGGTCGGCGGGGTTGGTGATGTCGAGGGTCTCGCCGGCGGTCGTCAAGAGCTGGTAGGTGACGGTGGGCGCGGTCTGGACGATCTCGACGCCGCCCTCTCGCTCGAGGCGTTCCTGGATGATCTCCATGTGGAGGAGGCCGAGGAAGCCGCAGCGGAAGCCGAATCCGAGGGCCTCGGAGTGGACGGGCTGGAAGGTGAACGATGCGTCGTTGAGGGCGAGCTTCTCGACGGCTTCGCGCAGGTTCTCGAAGTCGGAGCCCTTCTTGGTTCCTTCGCCGCCGGCGGAGGGGTAGAAGTCGCAGAAGACCATCTGCTTGGGCTCTTCGTAGCCGGCGAGGGCGACGGGGGCGGGGTTGTTGTCGAGGGTGATGGTGTCGCCGACGCGGACATCCTTGAGCGTCTTGATGGAGGCGACGAGGTAGCCGGTTTCGCCGGGGCCGAGGCTGTCGACCTTGGTGGCCTTGGGGGTGTACTTGCCGAGTTCGGTGATGTGGTAGGTGCGCCCGGCGCCCATCATTTTGACCTTGTCGCCGACGGTGAGTTTCCCGTCGAAGACGCGGACGTAGATGATGACGCCGCGGTAGTCGTCGTAGTGGCTGTCGAAGATGAGGGCGCGGGTCTGGGACATCTCCGGCTCGCGCGGGGCGGGGAGGCGGTCGCAGATGGCGCTCAGGAGTTCGTCGAGGCCCTGGCCGGTCTTGGCGGAACAGTAGATGCAGGCGTCGGCGTCGAGGCCGAGGGCGTGCTCGACTTCGAGGGCGACATCCTCGGGCATCGCGGCGGGGAGATCGATCTTGTTGACGACGGGGATGAGCTCGAGGTCCTGCGCGACGGCGAGGTAGGCGTTGGCGACGGTCTGTGCCTGGACGCCCTGGGTGCTGTCGACGACGAGGAGGGCGCCTTCGCACGCCTTCATGGCCCGGGAGACTTCGTAGGAGAAGTCGACGTGGCCGGGCGTATCGATGAAGTTGAGCATGTACTCCTCGCCATTGTGGAAATGGCGCACCGTCACGGCGGATGCCTTGATGGTGATGCCGCGCTCCCGCTCGATGTCCATGTCGTCGAGCATCTGCTCGCGCCGCTCGCGGTCGGAGACGGCGTTGGTGGACTGGAGGAGGCGGTCGGCGAGGGTGCTCTTGCCGTGGTCGATATGGGCGATGATGGAGAAGTTGCGGATCTGCATGGCGTTGG
This sequence comes from Phycisphaerales bacterium, assembly GCA_043101835.1. Classification (GTDB taxonomy): domain Bacteria; phylum Planctomycetota; class Phycisphaerae; order Phycisphaerales; family UBA1924; genus JBICHM01. The sequence goes on from JBICHM010000135.1 coordinate 2,498, forward strand.
GGGCTCGCGCCGGGCGGGGGAAGGGGCCCGCGCGAGGCTGGGATCATAGTCGCCCAGCGTCGCCCCGCCGCGTGCGCCGGGCGATTCGTGTTCGCCCGGCGCGGCGGCGCGCAGATCGTCGCAGTTTCCGGCTCAGGCGCCGGGGTTGACCGGTTCGTCGGCGGCGGCCGGGACGAGGCGGACGCCGGCGTTCTCCTGGGCCTCGCGCGCGTCGCGCGCGGCATTCCTGACCTCGTCCTTCGCGGTTCCGATGTACGGGATGTCGATCCCGAAGGCGTCGTCGGCGAGGACGTTGGCGAGGAACTTTTCGAGGTTGCCGCGGACGCGCGCGAGGGTGAGTTCCTCGCCGTCGCGTGCGGCGACGGCCACGCCCCGCAGCCGGCCCTTGCGGTCTTCCTTCACGAGAACGAGCGTCTCGTCGGCGCCGGCGGGGTTGGTGACGCGGACGGCGGCCTCCCAGCCGGAGACCTCGAGGTCGGCGAGGATGGAGGCGGGGAGGGGACCGTCGGCGGCTTCGATGCGGTAGGTCCCGACCTGGGCGCGCTTGATGCCGGCGAGTCGGGGGAGGGGCTCATCGACCCAGGGCGAGGCGAGGCCGCGCGCCATGCGGAGCGTCATGCCGTTGGTGGAGATGCCGAAGTCCTGCTTGAGGCGGACATCGCCGGCGCGCGCGACGGAGCGCTTGAGATCGTTGGGGCCGTGGAAGCCGATGCAGCCGGAGAGGGTGGTGGCGACGGCGGCGGCGCCGATGACGAATGCGAGGAGGGTGCTGGTGCGATTCACGCGGGCTCCCCTTCCTCGACGGCGGTGTCGACGGGCTCGCGCGAGTCGGGGACGCGCTCGAGGCCGGGGATGTCGAGGCGGCCTTCGAGACCGGCGACGAGTTCGAGATCCACGGGGCCGATGAGGTTGGTGAAGATGAGCTGGCGGCCTTCCTGCACGAGGACGAGGAGGCCGTCGATGTCGTCGTTGTCATCGGTGTGGATGTAGACGAGTGTGAGCTCGCGTTCGCTGCGGACGCGGACGATGCGCTCCCAGCCGGAGGGGAGGTCGTCGTCGAGGGCCATGAAGGTGTCGCGCGCCTTCTCCATCGAGCCGGCCCAGTTGCTGAGGATGACGGCGTTGACGCCGACGAGGCCGTCGATGAGCGCGGCGACTTCGGGCTCTTCCGCCGCGAGCATCTTTGCGACGGGTCGGAGGAGGGAGCGCCGGAGGCTGATCTCGATGATCTCGGTTTCCTCGTCGGCGAAGGCGAGGACGCCGGGATCGATCACGAAGGCGGGGTGCTTCTCGATGTCGCGTGACTTCGACTGCGCGCCGGCGGGCGCGGCGGCGAGGAGCGCTGCGCCGAGGATGGTGATGAGGAGTGTGAGGCGTCGCATGGTGCGGTGGTCTCCAGTCAGATGCCCGGCGTGTCGGGCGTGAGGGGCGTGCGCCGGATGGCGGGGCGGACGCCCTCGGTGAGGGTCTGTTCGATGGCGTGCGCGGGTGTGTCGCGCATTGCGCGGGACGCGCCGGCGAGGACGAGTCGGAGCTGGGCCGCGGCTTCCGCCACCTCCGCCTGCGTGGGCTCGCCGACACGCCATGGACGGATGACGAGCGCGCTCGTTACAGCCAAGGTGATGACGGCGGCGGCGGCGATCCAGTTGCGGCGCGGGAAACGAATTGGCGCGGGGGCGTCTTCCTGCGCGATGCGCTCGAAGAGTTCCACGCGGAGGGAATCGGGCGTGCGGAGCGTGGCGGTGGCGCGCAGCGCTTCCTGCAGGCGCGCGTCGTCGAGGGGGGTAGTCATGCGGTCGCCTCCTGGGGCTGGAGGAGTTCGAGCAGGCGTTTGCGGGCGCGGTGGGCGGCGACGCGGACGGCGCCGGGGCGCATGTCGAGGATGCGCCCGACCTCGTCGGCGGGGAGGTCCTGCATCTCGCTGAGGTTGAGCAGGGCGCGGTCACGCATAGCGAGTTGGGCGAATGCCTCGGCGAGGGCGGCGCGGTCTTCTGCATCGAGGACGGATTGCTCGGGGCGGTCGCCGGCGAGGAGGACGGCGAGGCGGGCGTCGGCGCCGGTGTGGGGGCGGCGTTTGCGCCGGCCGTCGATGCAGATGCGCGATGCGACGGTGAGGAGCCACGCGCGGGCGCCGGGGGGATCGACGGTGTGTCGGGTGCGCCAGAGGCGCATGAAGGCCTCCTGGGTGATGTCGTGGGCCTCGTGCAGGTCGCGCGACATCCAGGCCGCGTAGGAGTAGACGCGGTCCATGTGGTCAGCCACGGCCTGTTCGTAGGCGGCGTCGTCCATGCACACGGCTCGAAACGGGGAAGCCCGGGAGGTGTTACAGGCTTGTTCCGAAACCGTGATGGGGATTCCGCGGGTCAGTCCCCCGTCGTGCGCGGCGTCGCGAAGGCGCTCACATTGAAGTTGTGCTCGATGCGGGGCGTCACGGGAAAGCCGAGCCAGCCCCACATTGACGGGGCGCCGGGGGTGGCGACTGTGGTCGGGGGGATGAAGTGGAAGGCGAGGGGGATGAGCAGGTCGCCGCAGGGCTGGTTGCCGAAGAACTCCCAGCGCTGGTTGAGGGGTCGTGCGCGGCTGGAGATCTGCTGCTGGCGGAGGATGTCGACGGGGATCCACTCGCCCTGGCCTGCGTCTTCATCGAAGAGATAGAACTCGACCCACGAGCGCACGATGGGGACGAGGGGGACGTTATTGGGATCGGCGAGTTGGCAGACTTCGTAGGCGCCGCGTGCGTCGATCTCGTCGACGCCTTCGGCGGAGGCGCCGAGGTCGTAGCCGATGACGACGCGCGCGGGGAGTCCGGCCTGGCGGTAGAGCGCGCAGAGGAGGACGCTGATATCGAAGGCGGAGCCCTTGAGTGACTGCGCGGTGAAGGAGGCGGGCGCGACGATGTAGCCGCCGACGCCGAAGTTGGAGGCGGTCTCGTAGGAGATGCCGCTGACGATGCGGAACTCGTTGATGACCTTGGCGGCGAGGTGCTTTGCGAGTTCGACGGGCGGCATGCGGCGCGGGTTGCGTCCTGCCCAGCGGTCGAGGCGCTGCTGGAGCGCGGGGGCGCCGACATCGACAAAGTACTGGGGTTCGAGGGCGGTCGCGGCGATGGCGGGCCAGCCTTTCGTGGGCCAGGGGATGTTGCGCGCGGCGTCTTCGTCGAATGACACGGCGCGCGAGGTTCCGGTCTGGGTGAACTCGAGGAAGAAGTCGGTGGAGAGGTTGCCGGCGGCGTCCCACTTCGCGAGGCGCGCGCCGGCCTGGTAGAGGGTGAGGAGTTCGGGGTCGTTGTCGACGACGCGGTCGATGGAGCGGAGTTCAGAGCGGAAGCCGCGATCGTCGGCGCGCCAGGTGCTGCTGTATTCGAGGAGGGGGAAGACGACGATGAGCCGGCTGAGTGACTGGGGCGGGAGGGGCTGGCCGCCGGCGGTGTTGACGCGGTAGACGTCGACGGCGCCAACCTGGACGGCGAGGGTCCAGTCGCGCTGGTTGGTGGTTTCGAGGAGGCCGAGGGCGGGGGGCTCGAACTGCTGCTGGGCGCCGGCGGGGGAGGCTGCGGCAAGGGCGATTGCGGCGACGGTCAGGGCAGCGATTGGGCGCATCGGGCTCCTCCTCGGGGGCGCATCCTCGGCATCATCACGGTAGGGCTTTCGGGGTGGTGTGCGCGTGGGGGGTGTCGGTGGATCCCGCGCCCCCGAAGAAACCACGGAAAGCCGTCGGGTGGGGCTCGCGGCAGTGGAGCGGGCGGGATTGCGAAGCAAGAGTGACGGGAGCGTCGCCGGCCCGCGCGCGGGTGGACGCGCGGCGGGGCGCGGCGCGATGAGGGGAATGGTCATGGCGCTCCAGGTCTGTCTCGAGATTCAGAAGCCGGTGGGCATCGGTGGGGTGAACCTGCCGGCGGATGTGCGCGCGGTGCAGGAACTGCTGAACGACAAGGCGCTGCCGGGCGCGCCGGCGCTGCCGATCGACGGGCGGCCGTCGCCCGCGCTGAACCAGGCGATCGTTGATTTTCAGCGGCGCGCGGTGGGGCTGCGGAACCCGGATGGGCGTGTGCGCCCGCGAGGCTGTCGTTGCCGGGGCCGCCGTCGATCCGGTCATCGCCGGCGTTGCCCGCGACGCTGTCGTCGCCGGCGCCGGTGTCGATCACCGCGTTGCCGGGGC
>JBICHM010000136.1:0-2555 GCA_043101835.1 Phycisphaerales bacterium
GCGATCATCCTGGCCCTCGCGGCGGTCGTCGGCTGGGTGGTGTACAGCCTGATCGCCGGTATGTTGGCCATCAACGAGATCGGCGGGTTCTAAGAACCCGCACACCCGCGCCCGGAGGGTGCGGCCTTCCGGACGGAGCCACCGACATGCACACGACCACCCGCGCCCCCCGCACTCGCGCGTCGCTGACGCTCGCCGCCTGCCTCGCCTGCGCCGGCCTCGCCGTCAGCGCCGGCTGCAAGGGCCAGCAGAAGGACGCCCAGGCCGATCAGCCCCCGGCGCCCATCCGTCAGGCGGTGGAGCCGGCGCGCGTCGCCGTCAGCGGGCCGATCGATCGTCCGAGCGGCCGGGGCCTCGGCTCGACGAAGCTGCTGAACCAGCAACGCCTCGACGCACCGCCGAAGGCGCCGGAGTCGATGTCGCCGGACCTGCTCGACGCCGCCCCTGGCCAGGTGCGCCGCGTGAAGTACGCCTCGCGCGCCGTCGAGGCCGAGGACTTCCTGCGCGTCGTCGTCGGCGACATGCTCGGGCGCCCGTACCTCGGGGAGCCCGGCGTGAAGGGCGGGGTGACGATCGACATCGACCAGGAGATGACCGACGCCGAGTTGTACGACCTCGTCGGCGCGGTGGCGTCACTCATGGGGTGGACGCTCCAGGAGCGCGACGACCTGCTCGTCGTCTCGGCCGGGCAGAGCCTCACGCGCGCCCCCGGGGCGCCGATCCTGCAGGGGCGAAGCATCGACGCCACCGATTACTCCGCCATCCGCATCTTCCGGCTCGGCCACATCAGCGCCGGGCAGGCGGCGGAGGCGTGCAAGGAGTTCATCAGCGACACCGCGCGCAGCGTCGTCGCCGGGCGCCTGCTCGTGATCGCCGATCGCGTCAGCCAGCTGAACCGCATCGGCGCGCTGCTGAGCGCGCTCGACACGCCCGCCTTCGACGGCGTCGAGATGTGGACCTACCGCCTCGCGCACCAGAAGCCCGAGGACGCGTCGCGCGTCCTCACCTCGATTGCCGGGGCGAGCGGGTTGAGTTCCGGCAACGATGCGCGCATCGCGTTCCTGCCGCTCGGCGCGACCGATCGCATGATGGTCGTCAGCCGCGACCCCGGCGTGCAGCCGCTTGTCAGGCGCTGGGTGGAGCAGATCGACGCGCCCACCGGCGAGACCGTGCGCCAGCGCTATTTCTACCGCATCCAGCACTTCGCCCCGACGGAGCTGCTGCGCCTGCTCAAGGAGTTCATGGCCGGCGAGATCGAGGAGGGGCCCACGAACCCGTCGGACAACCGCATGCGCCTCGCGGTGAGCCAGGAGGAAGACCTGCTGCTCATCTACGCGACGCCCGGTGACTACGCCGACCTGCTCGCCCTGCTCGAACGCATCGACCGTCCGCGCCAGCAGGTCTTCGTGCAGTCGGTCATCGCCGAGATCAGCCTCAGCGACAACCTCGCCTACGGCGTCGAGTACTTCCTCGAGGCCACGCTCGACAACGTCGGCGTCGAACTGCTCGGCACCGCGCCGCTCGTCGGCAACGCCGGCGGCTCGGCCTTCTTTGTCGGCACCGATGGCTTCGCCGTCATCGAGGCGCTCGACCGAACCACCGATGTCGCGCTGCTCAGCGCCCCAAGCCTCTTCGTGCAGGACAAGGGCGAGGCGAAGATCCAGGTCGGCGGCGAGACGCCCATCCTCACCAGCGCGCTGGAGACCGACCAGGTCTCCGGCGGTGACTCCAACGTCCGCAACGAGATCGAGTACCGCGACACCGGTGTGACGCTCACGGTCCAGCCGCGCGTGAACGAGGGCGGCTCGGTCACGCTGCAGATCACGCAGGAGATCCGCGACGCGGTCGAAAACTCGTCGAGCACGATCGGCTCGCCGGAGTTCACCACGCGCGTCATCGAAACCACCGTCACCGTGCCCCACGGCCAGACGCTGCTGCTCGGCGGCATCATCACGAACGATCGGCGCAAGAGCGTCGATCGCATCCCGGTGCTCGGGCGCATGCCGCTGATCGGCCCCGCGTTCCGCAGTGTCAGCAACGAGACGCTCAAGCGCGAGCTGCTGCTGGCGATCACGCCGACGATCGTGTCGGATCCAGGCGATGTGCCCATCATCACCGGCGACTTCCTGAACGCCGTCGAGGGCGTCCGCACGGCGCTCGAACGCGCGGAGATGACCTTCGACATCCGCAACCCCGGTGTGCTGGATCCCGCCGGCGCCGACGACGCGGGCGGCGCCGAGGCCGCGCCGGTGCGCGAGACCCCGCCCGAGGACCGCGCTTCGGGCGCCTTCGGCGCGCTGGCGATGGCGGCCGGCGGCCTCTCCGACCCGCGCGCCGACCAGGTGCAGCAGTTCTTCATGGATCTCGCGGCGCTCCTCGCCGAGCGCGAAGGCGCCCGGTGAGAACCCTGCGCGCTGCGCTTGCCTTCACGCTGCTCGAGGCGATGATTGCGCTCATCGTGCTCGCGGGCGTCGCCTCGGCCTGTCTCCAGTTGCGCGCTCAATCGCTCCGAGGGCGCGCAGCCGCCGCCGAGGCGACGACCCGCGACGCGGCCC
>JBICHM010000137.1:0-23563 GCA_043101835.1 Phycisphaerales bacterium
GGATGGTGGAGGCGGGCAAGCATGTGGTGATCCTGCTCGACAGCCTCACGCGCGTGGGGCGCGCCTTCAACGCCTCCCGCAAGCACGCCAACAGCGGGCGCACGCTCACCGGCGGCCTCGACGCCAAGGCCCTCAGCGTGCCACGCCAGATTTTCGGCTCGGCGCGCAACACCGAGGAGGCCGGCAGCCTGACCGTCATCGCGACCTGCCTCGTGGACACCGGCAGCGCGGGCGACCAGGTGATCTTCGAAGATTTCAAGGGCGCGGGAAACATGGAGCTGATCCTCGATCGGCGCATCGCCGAGCGCCGCCTCTTCCCGGCGATCAACCTCGCCGCCAGCGGCACGCGCAAGGAGGACCTGCTCATGGGCGAGCGGGAACTCAAGACCGTCACCGCACTGCGCCGGCGCCTGATGAACATGCCCCCGCCTCAGCAGGTCGAGCAGCTCCTCGCGGCGCTGAAGCGATTCGGCACGAACGAGGAGATGATCCGGGCGGCCGGCGGCGGGTGAGCCTCGCGCGCTTTGCGCCGGGTACCATCCCGCCATGCCCGACTGGTTCGTCGAATCCGCCACCGGCCGACACCTCGTCGCCAGCGCGCTGCTCATCCTGCTGATCATCGTCGGACGGTGGCTTGCGCTGCGTCATGTGACGCGCTCGACCGACCACAGCGAGAATCTCCGCCGGCGCTGGATCGTGCAGATCCGCAACGCCGCGGTGCTCATCGCGCTGCTCGGGCTGCTGATCATCTGGGCGCAGGAGCTCCGGACGGTCGCGCTCTCGGCGATCGCCGTCGCCGCGGCCATCGTGATCGCGACCAAGGAGCTGATCATGTGCCTCAGCGGCACGATCCTCGAGGGGTCGGCCAACACCTTTCAGATCGGCGACCGCATCGAGGTGGACGGGCTCCGCGGCGACGTGTTCGACCAGACACTCCTGACCACCACCATCCTCGAGATCGGGCCCGGCCAGCAGACGCACCAGTTCACCGGACGGAAAGTGGTGATCCCCAACAGCGTGTTCCTCGCCAAGCCGGTCTTCAACGAGACGGCCACCGACGAGTACGTGCTGCACATCTTCGCCGTGCCGGTGAAGACCGAGGATGACTGGCGCAGCGCAGAGGCCCGCCTGCTCGAGGCGGCGAAGCGGGAGTGTGCGCCCTACCTCGATGACGCTCGCCGCCACATGGAACACATCGGCAAGGAACAGGGAATCCGCAGCCTGTCGGTGGAGCCGCGCGTGACGATCCAGCTCCCGGAGCCCGGCCGGATCAACTTGATCGTGCGCATTCCGACGCCGGCGCGCCATCGCGGGCGCGTGGAGCAGTCGATCCTGCGTGCGGTGGCCCCGACGCTGGTGAGCGCGGCGAAGGCGGAGGGGTGAAGCAGTCCAAGCCGCGATCGGAAGATCGCGGGCAGCGCCGGCAATCGCGAGTCCTCCCCGATCTTCATTGAACGTCGATCACGCATCACGACGCGCTGGCGTCAATGCGCGCCATCGCCCGGCCCGCGTTCTCCCGAGCGAGGCTGGGATCGCTCCCATCGTCTCGGGTCGTCCTGCGCTTCGAGAACATACTGCATCGCGCCGGCGACATCGTCGCGCGACCAGAGGTAGCGCGTGCTGCCGTGGCGCGTCCACACGCGATGCGCAAACCGCGCGTTGTCGCGCCGCCGCAGCGCTCGCGTGGACCACGTCTTCAGATGCTTCATCGCGAGTTCCGGCGAGCGCCCCGGCGCGGCGACGACGCAGTGCAGGTGGTTCGTCCGCACATTGCAGGCGCCGAGCCACCAGCCTCGGTGCGCGCAGTGTTCACGAATCGCCACTTGCACGCACCGGCGCTCCGCGCTCGTGAACACCAGCGCGTTGCTTGCCATGCGGAACCGGTTGATCTCCTCCCGCAGTTCGCACGGCGGCGCGAGGCCGCGGCCGCGATCGAACGAGCCCCGCGCGTCGCCCGGCAGCCATGTCCCGAAGCAGGTCCACGTGAGCAGGTACGCGAGCGGCGTGCCCATGCCCGGCTTGTAGCTGATCGATCACACTGCGCCATCGCCTCCGCAGGGGATCCCGGCCGCGATGGGCAGATCGCGGGAAGCGTTGCGATGGAACCGATCGAACCAGTTTTCTTCAATCACGCCCGCTGCGCTTGCCCCGGCGGGTCCATCGCCGGAAGATCCGATCCCCGCCGCGCAACCGTCGCGGCCCGCGATCTTCCGATCGCGGCTTGGACACGCGACCCCCCGGAGCCAACCATGCCCGCGCCGATCATCGACGACACGCACGACCCGAAGCTCGAGTCCTGGGTCGAGAGCGCCAACGACCCGAGCACGGACTTCCCGATCCAGAACCTGCCTTTCGTCGACTTCGCGAAGACCGGCGACGACGACGGCGAGCACGGACCCGGCGGCGTCGTGATCGGCGATCGTGTGCTCGACCTGGCATGGTGCGACGAGGCCGGGCTCTTCGCCGACATCGAGGAGGACGGTGAGGAGGTCGTCGTCTGGTCGCTCGACTTCATCTCGCTCTACTCGGCGGGAACCCGGCGCGCGATCCGCGCTCGCATCAGCGAGATGCTCCGCAAGGACAGCCCGATCCTGAAGGAGCACCCGGGGATCCGCGACAAGGCGCTGCTCCGCCTCGATGAGGTCGAACTGGATGTGCCCTGCGCCGTCGCCGACTACACCGACTTCTACGCCTCCATCCACCACGCCACGAATGTCGGCAGCATGTTCCGGCCCGACAACCCGCTGCTGCCGAACTACAAGTGGATCCCAATCGGCTACCACGGGCGCGCCTCGTCGCTCGTGCCCAGCGGCGCGCCCATCCGGCGCCCGAAGGGTCAGACGAAGGCCGACGACGCCGATGCGCCCGTCTACGGGCCGTGCCGACTCCTCGATTACGAGATGGAGGTCGGCTTCTTCGTCGCGCAGGGCAACGACATGGGCGCGCCCATCGGCATCGACGAGGCGGAGGACCACATCCTCGGCATGTGCCTCGTGAACGACTGGTCGGCGCGCGACCTGCAGAAGTGGGAGTACCAGCCGCTCGGGCCCTTCCTCGCGAAGAGCTTCGCGACGACGGTGAGCCCGTATGTCGTGACGATGGAGGCGCTCGCCCCCTTCCGCTGCCCGGCGTTCCAGCGCGACGAGTCCGACCCCAAGCCGCTGCCGTACCTCACCGGCGACGCCAACACCTGGCACGGCGGCGTCGACCTCACCGTCGAGGTGTACCTCGCGAGCAAGCAGATGCGCGACAAGGGCATCGACCCCGTGCGCCTGAGCCGCGGCTCGTTCCGCGACATGTACTGGACGATCGCGCAGATGCTCACGCACCATTCGAGCAACGGCTGCAACATGCAGCCCGGCGACCTGCTCGCCAGCGGCACGGTCTCCGGCCCCGAGAAGGAGAACCGGGGCTGCATGCTCGAACTCACCTGGCGGGGCAGCGAGCCGATCAAACTCCCCACCGGCGAAGAGCGCAAGTTCCTCGCCGACGGCGATGAGGTGATCATGAAGGGCTACTGCGAGCGCGAGGGCTACCGGCGCATCGGGTTCGGGGAGTGCCGAGGAATCGTGGCGCCGGCGGAGTAGTCTTCGAGACGATCTACGCCCGCCCGCCGCGCTTCGGGAACATGCGCACCGCCGCCTCCACTGCGCCAACGCCTACGAGCGCAGCGCCGATCGATGAGGCGAGGTAGAACGCCGTGAACTCGAGCGCGCCGAGCGAATCGAGGGCCGCGATCTCGCCGTAGGCGCCGTCGGCGATCATCATCCCGCTGTCGAGCGCGTTGCCGTTCTCGGCGGCAATCAGCACGCCGTTGATCAGCAGGAACCCCGGGTGGCCGAGGGCGCCGATCGTCGCCACCGGCTCGATGACATCCTCGCTCACGCGCAGCACAGCGCCAAGCGTGAAGGCGATCAGCAGCGGCAGCCCGACCCACAGGCCGATCGCCAGCCCGATGTTGCAGGCGCCCGCGACCGCGCTCTTCTTCATCAGCAGGCTGAAGAGCACGCCCGTTCCAGCGAGGAAGACGCTGAAGCCCAGCGCGATCGCACCGACATGCAGGGCGCCGAGCGGGTGTGTGACGCCGAGCGCGCCGAAGACGGTGAAGTGCAGCGTCAGGAACGCCGGCCCGATCGCGACCCGCCACAGGGCGCCGACGAACTTCTGGTAGACGATCGTCCGCCCCGACAGCGGCGTCGCGACGAGCGCATCCCATGTGCGGCTCTCGCGCTCGCCCGCGATGCAGCCGACCGTCGCCTGCGAGGCGACAAACAGGCTCGCGGCGCCGCCCATGATGCCCATCGCGATATGGAATCCCGTGACATCGGTCCCGCCGAAGATGTACAGCGCCAGGAGCGCAAGGCCGACGACGGCGGCGCTTGTGCGCGCCGTGCGCGACGCCAGCAGACGACCGAACCGCTGCTCGCGCCACAGCAGCACGCGCTCGCCGACGAGGCGCGAGTCGCGCGTCTTCGCCAACGCCTTCGCCGCCCTCTTCGCGGCCCGGCCGCGCTTCGGGGCGCCGCCAACCTCCTCACGGATGGTCCGGCGCAGACCGGCCGACGCGACCGCGCAGCAGAGGCCGGCGCCGCCGACCGCGGCGAGCGAGGGGTACAGCCACACGCTCGTCAGGCTCGTCCCGATCGCCGGGTTCATCACGCCCGCGGTCACCATGCCCATCGCGATCGCGGGGTCGACCTTCGCCGAGTGGATGAACCACCAGCCGCTCGGCTGGAAGCCCAGGATGTTCACCCCGAGGGCGAGCAGAAGCAGCGGCGATAGGTAGAGCAGGGCGACGGTGGCCATCGTGACGGCCGCAGCCGTGCGCGCCCGCTTGCAGCGCAGCGCGACGAGCATCCCCAGCGCTCCGCTGAAGAGCATGCTCGAGATCGTCAGCGCCGTGACCGCGATCACCGGCTCGGTCGCGAGGCCGCCGAGCCAGCGCACCGCCAGGAGCGCCGGCAGCGAGGCCAGCACCAGAATGAGCATCTGCATCAGCCGCCCGGCCAGCTTGCCGAGCACGATCTGCCCCGCTGAGAGGGGCGTCGTCGCCAGGGCCGGCAGCGTGCGCTGCTGTTTCTCGTTGCAGATCGCCGCGGCGGTCAGCACCGGCGCCATCTGCGTCAGCACGATGAACTGCAGCCATCCGATGACAACCGTCAGGGTCGGCGCGACGCCCGAGAGCGCCTGCAGACGCGCGGCGGGGCCCTGGTGGCTCGCTTCCTCGAGCAGCCCGGCGAGCGCCACACCCACCACGAAGAGCAGCAGCAGCGCGTAGCCCGCGCGCACGAGGTAGGTCGTGCGCCGACGGCCGGCGCTGCGCACTTCGAGATCGAAGAGCGGCCCCAGGGGCGCCCGGGCGAGGCGCAGCGCGCTGACGCCGAACTCCCTCACTGCACCGCTCCCTTGGTGATGCGGAGGAATACATCTTCGAGGCGACGCGCCCGAGGCTCGAACGCCGCGATGCGCGCACCGGCGCCGACCAGACGTTCGATCAGGAAATGGTGCCCGTGCTCACCCGGCGCCAGCTCCACGACAAGGCGATGCTCGTCGTGCTTCACGCTCGAGACGCGTTCGTCGCCGTCGAGCGTCACCACGAATGACTTCGCGTCGTGCTCGAGGCGGATCTCGATGCGCTCGCCGGCGCCGGCGAGGCGGAAGGCGTCCTCGAGCGAACCCGCAAAGAGCAAACGCCCGCGCTCGATGATGCCGATCTGCGTGCACATCTCGTGCAGCTCGCTGAGGATGTGGCTGGAGACGATGATCGTCTTGCCCATTGCGCGGAGCTCGCCGAGAAGACTGCGCATCTCGATGCGGGCGCGCGGGTCGAGGCCGCTGGCCGGCTCGTCGAGCAGGAGCACTCTCGGATCATGAATGAGCACACGCGCGACGCCCAGACGCTGCTGCATGCCGCGGCTGAGGCTCTCGACCATCGCATCGCGTTTGCCGGTCAGGTCTGTGAGTTCGAGCACGCCGTCGACGAGCGCACGCCGCTTTCTCCGCGCCACGCCGAAGGCGCCGGCGAAGAACTGCAGGTACTCATCCACCGTCAGATCGTCGTAGACGCCGAGGAAATCGGGCATATACCCGACGATCCGCCGGATGGCGTCGCCCTCGCGCGTGCAGTCGTGGCCGTCGATCGTCGCCGAGCCGCTGGTCGGGCGAAGGAGGCTGGCGAGCACCTTCATGGTGGTGCTCTTGCCGGCGCCGTTGGGGCCGATGTAGCCGAAGACCTCGCCCGCCGGGAGGCTGAGCGAGAGGTCGTCGAGCGCGAGCACATCCTGGTAGCGCACGGTGACGTTCCGCATCTCGATCACGACGAGCCCTCCGCACGCTCAATGGGCAGCGTGATGCGCGTCACGCGCCGCTCCACGGTGTCGCCCGCGCCCGTGAGACGCGCCTGCGTCGCAGCGCCCTCTTCGACGACGAGCGCAACGCACCAGCCGCCGCGCTCGATGCGACGCTCCATCAGCCCCCAGCGGAGGCGCGCCGGCCCGAGGGCGAGCGCTGCCCCGGGGCGATCGAGATGCATCTCGACGGAAGGGCCGCGCACCCACGGGGGGGCGCCGTCCTCCTGCGCAAGCGACCAGGCGCGCGGCGGATCGACGCTTGGGCCGTCCGTCGTTGTCCACGTTCCGTCGTCGGCGCGCTCCAGCGTCCACCAGCCCTCGGGCGTCCGCAGCGCGCCCGCCACGATCGCGCGTCCATCGGGCACGCGAAGCGTGTAGCCGTCACCGTGCGCACGAGCGCTGTAGCCGCGCGCTTCTGACGCCGCGCCCTGTTCGAGCAGCGCCCGAAGCGACCGGACGCGCAGCGACATGGCCGCGGGCACGGCGCCGGTGTCCTCGCCCGGCGCCTGCGCGAGGGGCATGGCGCCGAGGAAACGCGGCTCGTTCCACCCGGCGCTCACCGGACGCCACCACGAGGCATCGGCGCCCTCGATGCGCGCCACGCCGCCCGACCCGGGCAGCACCCCCATCGCCGCGATGCGCGCCGAGCCGCCCGGTGCGACATCCTCGACCGCGACCACGCGCACGCCCGTGCGCGTCGAGAGCGTCGCCAGCGGGAGGAAGTACGCCGCGGCGGACGCCAGGCCGATCCACCCCAGCGCCGTCAGCCACGACCGGTGCAGCAGGCGCCGACGCTTGAGGACGAACCAATCGACCGGGCCGAGCAGGAGCGCAAGCGCCAGCACGCCGGCGAGCACGGGCCACACATTGACGCGCGCCCCAGCGCCGAGGTCCTCGGCGATCGCATTCAGCGCCTCGTCCGCGCCGGGCGCCGACTGCTCGGCCCACCAGTACGCCTCGCGCATCGAATCGAGCCACGGCAGCCGATCGGCGAGCGCCGCGCTGAGCAGCCCATCCCAGGCATCGGCGTCCGCCGGCGCGCCGGGGCACACCGTCACCCAGCCGAGGCCGACCGGGCCGTCGGCGGCGGCGGCGTCGCTGCGCCACCCGAGGCGCAGCGCCTCGTCGCTGATGGAGATGGTGCGCCTCGCACCGGCGCCCTCGTCGCGCAGCTCGCCGACTTCGAGCAGCCCGGGCTCGATCCATCGTCGCCAGGCGCCGCCGGCGCTGTCGGCGACCAGCACCAGACGCCCACCCCGCTCGACCCACTGTCGCGCCGCCGCGACGCTCGGCTCGGGCGCCGCTCGCAGCGCATCGCCCGCGACGACGAGCACATCCAGCGCGTCGTACCCCATCGACTCGACCGGCATCGCCGTCGCGTTGCGCGACGCGATGATGAGGGAGTCGCGGAAGAGATTCGTGTCCGATTCATCGATCAGCGGACGCGCGGCGAGCGAACGAGATGCGCTCTCGAGCGCCGGCGCCCCGATGACGCCGACCAGCGACGCGCCGAAGTCGACATCCGGCGGCGCCAACGACATCTCTCGCCAGTCGGCGAACGTGACGCGCCGCAGCGGACGCCCACCCTCATCAGTCACGGTGACGATCAGGCGCTCGATCCAGATGCCGGCGGGAATCAGCACCTCGACCGGCGTGGTCGAACCCGGCGCGACGCCGTACGGCGCCGCGACCTCGACCGACCCCGCGCCCGTCGCGCCGTGCTCGACGATCACCATCCCGCCGACGGGCGCCTCGGCGCCGGTGATCTCGACGCGGATCGGATTCCAGCGGTAGGCGATGAGCCGGTCGTCCCAGCCAAGCTCCACGCGCACGTCGGGCGTGCGCGCCGTGTCGCGCACGACGACATCGCGCCCCGGCGTCCGGCGCCATTCGGGGGGGAGATCCTGCGCAAGCGCGAGCGGTCCTGCGCTCAGCGCACACACCACGATCGCGAGTGCGCGCCATGCACGCATCAGATCGCCACCCGGCGGTTGTAGATGAACCATTCGAACATCACGACCCCCAACGCCCCGAGCAGCAGCCACGGCCAGAGGCGGCGCCGGCGGGTGCCGTCGCCGGCGCCGGCCGTCTCCTCCACTGTGCGGGAGGCGAGCTCCAGCGTTTCAGCCGGCGCGATGCGCGACTCGGCCGGATCGGCGAGGTTCACGGCGATCGTCCGCTCGATCCGCCCGCCCACCTCGGTATCGCCCGCGCCGGGCTCGCCGCGCCAGCGAAGGCGATAGAGCCCCGTCTCGCGCAGCGGACCATAGGTGACGACGCCGCCGGCCCCGGGAATGAGCCGCAACGTCTGGCCGCGCGGCGTCACGAGCTCGACCTCGCTCGGACGCCCCGCGAGGCGCGTCGTGAGCGTGTCGCCCGGCCGAAGGCCCTCGCCCGACGGCGCAGCCTCGTCCTCACCCAGATGCTGCACCGCCGAGGCAAGAAAGAGCACGAAGCCGGGGTCGAAGGGCCAGGTGCTCGCCGCCGGATCGAACGCAACGACGACTGCCCGCGCCGGGCCGTCGAACGCCTCGGCGATCACCGGCCCGCGCTCCCCCTCCGCCAGCGTCACCGCCGGCGCCTCGACCGCCATCGACGACGCCTCGCCGATCACGAGGCGCTGCAGACCGGCGAGCTCCATCGCGGGATGGTCGCGCTGCCAGTCGAGCACGACCTGCGCGCCCCCGCCCCCCCCATCTCCCGGCGCGAGGCCCGGCATCGACGGCGCGAGGCCAAGCACGAGGTACCGTCCGGGGCGCGTCGCGTCGTCGATCGTCGGCACATCGACGCCGTCGAGCACCACGACATCGAGCGCATCGAGCGTCTCTCGCCCGGCAGGCGTCGCCATCTCCTCGGCCGTCATCACCACCAGGCGCGAGAGATTCAGTCCCTCCAGCGCGCTCTGCAGGAAGAGATTGCCGCTCGTCACCAGCCCCACGGCGACGCGCTGCGCATCGGGCACGACAACCGACGCTTCATTGTCGACGGCGAGCGCATCGTCGCCGACGATCCGCACGCGCGCGAGCCCGCCGCGCGGCCGGTTGATCGTGAACACCACGCCGCCGGTCGCCGGATCGCCGGGCTCGGTCCCTTCGAGCAGGTCAACGGCGCGCACCGCGACGACGCGCCCGTCGAGCACGAGCTCCACATCCACCGGCGACGCGTCGGCCTCGCGCTGCACGCCGGCGAAGATGCTGACGAGGTCCGGGTTGTCGTACGCGCGTTCGGCGCGGATGGCCGTAACGGACGCGTTCGCGCCCGGCTCCGCCCCGCCGACGCGGTGATACGTCAGCGGCGACTGCGCCGGCACGACCGCCTGCAGCGCATCGGCGATGCGCCCGTCGCTGTAGAGGTGCAGCGCCGCGACCGGGCCGGTCGTCACCAGCCCCTGATCCTCGATAAGCTCCGGACGCGCATAGGCGCCCGCGAGGCGCAGCGCCTCGTCGATTGTCGTCGTCGCGTCGCTCGGCGTGACGCGCTCCACCGCGCGCCGGAGCGCGGCCTTGTCGCTCGTGAAGGGCTGGAGCACATCCGCTGTCGCGTCGAAGGCGATCACCATCGCCTCGTCGGCCGTCGCCGTGCCGAAGAGCTCGCCGAAGAACCCGCCGCCCCCGACGCCCGGGTCACGCAGGGCGTCGATGAACGCCAGCGCCTCGTCTTTCGCGGCCTCCAGCCTCGTCCGCCCGTCACCGCCGTCGGTCGCCTGCATGCTCGCCGAGCGATCGATGAGGATCACATGGCGCGTGGCCTCAGTCGCCGCCGCGCGCAGCTCCGGCTGCCCAAGGGCCGCGAGCACGAGCAGGAGCGCAAGCAGCTGCAGCAGCAGGAGGATGTTGTTGCGCAGACGCTGGAACGGCGCGTTGGCCTGCAGGTCCTGGATCGCCTTCTTCCAGAGCAGCGTCGTCGAGACCTCCATCTCGCGGCGCTTGAGCTTCAGGAAGTAGAGAATCAGCAGCGCCGGCAGAACGATCGCCCCCGCCCAGATCGCCAGCCACGGGGTGAGCCAGGTCATCGCAGCAGCCCCCGCGTGCGGAGGTAGTCGAGGATGACGGTCTCGACCGGCGTATCGGTGCGGATGGTCATGGTGGCGATGTCGCGCCGGGCGCAGAACTGGCGCCACTGGTCGCAGTACGCCGCGAGGTTCTCCTTGTAGCGCTTCAGCAGCGGCGCCGAGATCGTGACCTCGGCGATGTCGGCGTCCTCGATGTCCTTCAGGCGCAGATCGCCGCCGATCTCGGGCTCCACCTCCTGCGGCGACAGCGTCTGGATGCAGAAGACATCGAAGCCGCGCCCGACAAGCATGCGCAGGCCCGTCTCGTACCCTTCCTTGAAGAAGAAGTCGCTGAGGACGACCATCACGCCCTTGCCGGTGCGCGTCAGCGCGATGCGCTTGCACGCCTCGTCAAAGCGGCTGACGCCCGCCGGCTCGAGCCCGCACAGCCATGCGCCCATCTCGCTCGCCCGGCGGCGACCACGCAGGTTGCGGATCACCGACAGCACCGCCGGCGCCGGCGCGCCCTCCGGCTTCGGCGCGCCGATCGCCGTGAGCGTGACGCGATTGAGGTTCACCATCCCGATGTAGCCGAGTGCCGCCGCGAGTCGCTGGCAGTACCCGAACTTCTCCGGCTCGCCGCAGCCCATCGAGGCCGAGCAATCAACGACCAGATGCAGCGAGAGGTCCTCCTCCTCCATGAACAGCTTCAGGAAGAGCCGGTCGAGGCGCCCGTAGATGTTCCAGTCGATAAAGCGCAGGTCGTCGCCGACGACATACGGCCGGTGATCCGCGAACTCGACGGACTCGCCCCGCTTCTTGCTCCGGCGCTCCCCCTTCAGCCGCCCGGTGAACACCTTGCGGCTGGTGAGGTCCAACTGCGACAACCGCGACACGAGTTTCGCGTCGAGCAGATCGTCAAGACCGGAGGGGCGGGATGGGGAGTCGGATCGGAGCATCAGTCAGCCATCAGTTCTCGTGTGCCACTGCTCGCCGCGGCTCCGGGCGGTGCAGCAGTGCGTTGGACGGACGACGACGCGCAAGACATTGGAACGCGAAGGGCGCGAAGAGACGCGAAGGGGATCATGGGGTGTGGGCCTTGACGGCGGGCGAGTGCTCGTTGATCACGCGTCGGACGCCGTCGCGGAGCGCTTTGGTGTTGAAGTTGATGAGGAGGCCGAGCGGGAGGCGGGACGCGCGGAGATAGGAAAGCAGCTGCGCCTTATGCACCGGTTCGATGGCCTCGACAGCCTTGAATTCAACGATGACGCACTCCTCCACGACCAGATCGATCTTCTGTCCGCGCAGCTCGATCTCCTTGTAAGGGATCACCACCTCCACCTGGCGGCCGACGCGGAGCCTCGCCTCGCGGAGTTCGTACTCCAGCGCATCCTCGTACAGCCGTTCGATCAGCCCGGGACCGAGCGCCCGATGCACCTCGATCGCGCAGCCGATCACGCGATACGCGACCTCCTCGATCTCGTCAGGCTGCTCGTTTCGGTAACGATCGAGACCGAACGCCGGGCGCGCAGCCACCCCATCTCCCCTTCGCGTCTCTTCGCGCCCTTCGCGTTCCATCCGACTGCCTCCTCAGCGGCCACCCATCAGGGCCGCGATCTTTCGATCGCGGTTCGATCAGGCCTTGACGGGTTCGCGCGCCGTGGTCTCCACCACCTGGCGGACGATGTCGTCTGGGTCCACGCGGTCCGCCTCGGCCTCGAAGTTGAGGATGATCCGGTGGCGCAGGGCCGGCAGCGCGGCGTCCGCGATGTCCTTGTAGCTCGCGTGGTACCGCCCATCAGTCAACGCCCGCACCTTGCCGGCCCAGAGCAGCGCCTGGGCGCCGCGCGGGCTGGCGCCGCAGCGCACATAGCGGTTCACCAGCTCGCCGGCGAACTGCCCCTCCGGGTGCGTCGCGAGGACGAGGCGTGCCGCGTACTCCTTCACATGCGGCGCCACGAGCACCTCGCGCACCAGCTGCTGCGCGTCGAGGATCCCCGCCTCATCCAGCACGCGCTCGGCGGCCGGCGTCTCGGCGCCCGTGGTGCGGTCGAGGATCGTCAGCAGATCGTCGAGCGCGGAGTATCCGACGACCAGCTTGAAGAGGAAGCGGTCGAGCTGCGCCTCGGGCAGCGGGTAGGTGCCCTCCTGCTCGATCGGGTTCTGCGTCGCGAGCACGAAGAACGGCTTGCGCAGGGCGTGCGTCGTGCCGCCGACCGTGACGCTGCGCTCCTGCATGGCCTCGAGCAGCGCGCTCTGCGTCTTCGGCGTGGCGCGGTTGATCTCGTCGGCGAGGACGACCTGCGCGAAGAGCGGTCCCTTCTGGAACTCGAACTTCCTCCGCCCGGTGTCGGGGTCCTCCATCACGATGTTCGTGCCGATGATGTCCGCCGGCATGAGGTCCGGCGTGAACTGGATGCGGCTGAAGGGCAGATGCAGGGCATCCGAGAGCGTGCGCACGAGCAGCGTCTTGCCCAGCCCCGGCACGCCCTCGAGCAGCACGTTGCCGCCGGCAAAGAGCGCGGTCAGTACACCGTCAACGATCTCCCGGTGCCCCACGACCACCTTCCCGATCTCATCAAGCAGGCCTTCGTAGGTCTTCCGGAACTCGGCGCAGCGGCGCTCCACATCCTGCGGCGTCTGTTCGGCCATCGCCATCAATCAGTCTCCTCGCGCGCCGTCAGCGCGCGTCGTCGCCAGTCTCTTCGCCCATGTCCCGCTGTGCGCGCTTCTTCGCGCGCATCAAGCGCGAGATGCCTTCCTCTTCGTCTTCCGCGCCGTCCTGGCGCGTCTCTTTCGCCTTGGGAATGGCGGGCCCGGTCTTCCGCGCCTCGGGGGCGTCCACGACCGGGGCTGCGCCCGAGCCCGCCTCGGCTTCAAACTTCACCGACGCCGTGGCCTTCGCCGGCTGAGCCTCCTCGGTGGAGGCGCGCTCGGCGCGCTCGGCCATCTCCTGGCGGCTGCGCTCGCGCGCAGCGCGGAGGGCCCCGATCTGCTCTTCGCTCGCCGCGCTGCGCCGCGAGAGCGCCCGGCGGATCGCGCGCACCATCGCAGGAATATCGATCCGCACGCGCCGGATCGCGACATCGGCGAGGAACAGCCCCGTCGCCAGCGCCGCGATCAGGAGCCAGATCGGCCGGAGCGACACCGGTTCGCGCAGCCCCGCGCGAGCGAAGAGATCCGCCTGCGCCGGATCGGGGTCGAGCAGCACGCGCCCGCCGGTCAGTTCGGCCACCTGCTGCAGGAGCGCACGGTTGTCGCGCAGGGCGCGCCGCTCGTCGCCCTCGCTGCGAATGACCGACGCCTGCACGGCGCCGCGCTCCAGCCCGCCGCCGGCGCTCGCGGATTCGTAGCGCAGGTTCACGACGTAGGAGCCGGCGTCGCCCGACTCGAACACGCCCTCGTACCGCCCCGGACCCGTCTGACGGAGGTCGAGCGACGCGCTCGTGAGCCCCGGCTGCACCACGCGTCCCTGGAAGCGGGCGAAGTTCAGGCGCTCGCCCTCGGCGTCGAGCGCATCGACGATCACGCGCGTGCGGTCGCCCTCATCCTGCGTGGTGACACGCACGTTCGCCGAGCCCGACGGACGCATCGCCCAGCGCAGGTGCTGCTGCCAGAAGGCGCCGTACCCGGGCCACGACACCCACGGCGCCGACCACTTCGTCGCCGCGTCGCTCATAAAGGTCACGACGCGACCCAGCCCGTGCTGCCACTGTGCGAGAATCGGGTCGTCCTCCATGCCGCGCAGCGTCACCTGGCTGAGCCCCTCGCGATCGGCGGTGACGATGTAGCCGGAGATCGGCGGCACGCTGCCGAAGCCGCGCATCGTCTCGGCCCCCACGCCCATGCGCGCCGGCTCGAAGGGGTCGCCCTCCCAGATGAGCGAGCGCTGGATCGTCTTCGCCTCACGGATGAAGATCTGCGGCAGGTCGCTGAGCCCGAGCTGCGTTCCCTGCCCGATGTAGTACGCCTGCCCGCCGGTCGCCTGCGCGATGGCCTGCATCTTCTGCACATCCGGGCTGTTCGCGCCGCCGCCGTGCGGGAAGACCGCCACTGTGCTGATGGAGATGCCCGCGTCCGCGAACCCCTGGATGAGCGTCGGCCCCGGGCCGGAGGGGTCGCCGTCGCTGATGATGATCGCGTGCTTCTGCCCGGCGTTCGCCGCCTTGAGGTCGCGCAGGGCGAGCGTCATCGCCGCGTTGAAGTCCGGCATGTCGCCGAACGTGAGGCTGTTGATCGCCTGGCGCACCTTCGTGCCGTCGCCAATGGGCTCGAGCGGGTGCACCCAGCCGACGCCGCCGAGCTCCCAGGAGTACTCCAGCACGCCGACGAGATCGGCGCGCGTCATCGCGCTCGCGGCGGCGAGGGCCGTCTGCTGGCCCCAGTAGTTGCCCCGCGGCGCCTCGCAGGAGTGCATGATCAGCGCCAAGGCGCCGCGCGGGAGCTCGCGCTTCTGCGGTGGATCGAGCTTCACCGGGAGCGCATCGGCCAGCGGCGAGCCGATCCACCCCCCGGCGCCGTAGGAGTTCTCCCCCCCGACGACGAGCAGCCCGCCGCCGAGGTCGTGCACATACGCGCGCAGCTCGTCCTGCTGGCGGAAGCTGAAGCGGTCGGCCGGCACATCGACGAGCACCACGCCGTCGTAGGACGTCAACTCCTCGAGCGACTCGTGCGCCTCAGCCGGGTCGCGGACGATGATCTCCACATCCGCCGCGCGCATCGCGCTGATCAACGGCCCGGAGGCGGCCTGGTCCTGCGTGTAGACCAGCACCCGCCCCTCGCTGGCGACGAAGGTGACCGCGCGGGCGCGGTTGTTCTCGCCGATGGCGTCGGACGCCGGGTCATCGGGCTCGAAGAACGCCTCGAATCGCTGCGCGCCGACACCGGGGATGGTCACCGGCACGCTGCGCACATTTGTGCCCGCATCGAGCGTCACCGGCGCGCTGAAGGCGGAGGAGTTTGCGTCCAGATCAACCGGCTGGCCATCGACGAGCAGGCTGATGCGTCCCGAGACGGCGCGCGTCGCCTCCATGACGAATCGGAGCGACACCGTCTCGCCCCGGCGCGCCGACGAGGGCGCGATCAGCCGGTCGAAGACCACCTCGCTCTCGAAGTCGTAGGCGATGGGATAGACATCGATCGGCACGCCCGCGACCCGGGCGTTCTCCGCGGCGCGCAGCAGGCTGCCGGCCGTCTCGTTGCCGTCGCTGACCAGCAGCACGCGGCTCGCGGCGTCTTCCGGCGCCACCGCGAGCGCGAGGCGGATGCCGGCGCCGATATCGCTCCCCTCATCCCCCCCCACATGCCCGACACGCACCTCGCGCACCAGCTCGCTCGCGAGCGACTGCACGAGCGCTTCCTCCGCAGCCGAGATCAGTCCGAGGCGCTTGCCCGCGCGAGCGCCCTCGAGCGCTTCGGCGATGTACTGCTGCGCCGCGGCCCGCTGCTCGCCGGGCACGCTGCGGCTCACATCCAGCACGACGATGGAGGCCACGTCCTCGCTCTCGCGGCGAAGATTCGGCTCGGCCAGGGCGCCGCAGAGCAGCGCGATCACCACAAAGCGAAGTGCGAGCGCCAGCACGCGCGTGCGCCGCCCCAGCCCGCTCATCGACTTGCGCGCCAGCAGCCACGCGAGCGCCCACAGCGCCCCCCCCACCACCAGGAAGACCGGCGCATCGAACTGGATCGGCCCGAGCGTCACTCCGACTGTCCTCCCGATCGCGCAAGACGCCGATCGACCGGCGCCCGGAACGCGATCGCGCGATGGTTCCGCGCGTCCACGACATACGCGACGTCGCCGCCGAACGCCACCCCCCAGGGTTGCGCGAGCTCACCCTCGCCCCGGCCGGGCCGCCCGTAGACGCCCAGGCTCGCGCCGGTCTCCCAGTCGATGCGCTGCACCCGGTTGTTCCCGAACTCGCCCACCAGCACGCTGCCATCGGGCATGGGCGCGAGGGAATAGGGATACCGAAACGCCCCCGGCGCACCGCCCGGGGCGCCCCCATCGAGCCCGTGCCAGGCGATGAGCTCGCCGTCCCGCGTAAACCGCCCGACGCGATGGTGGATTGAATCGGTGACGAGCAGCTCCTCGCGCGCGCTGTCATAGACGAGCGACTGCGGGCGCTCGAACACGGCCCCCGGTTCGTCCGCTGAGCCGAGGCTCCCGAAGGCGAAGAGGAAGGTCCACGCGTCGTCGAAGACACTGATGCGGTCGTTCCCGCCGTACTCCCCGACATAGAAGCGTTCGATCGCGCCATCGGGGTCGGTCTCGATCGCGACGTCGGTGGGGTAGATGAACTCACCGTCGCCCGTGCCGTAGGCGCCGTGCGTGGCGATGAGCTCCGCGCCCTCGTCGGTCGGGCGGAAGACAGCCACGCGATGCTCGTGGGTGTCGGCGATGTAGAGGAGCCCGTCGGGGCCGAAGGTGAGCCCGGTCGGGAAGCCGCGATCAACGGCGGGCAGCTCCCACACCGCCAGCGGCGCGCCGTCGAGGGTGAGGCGCTGCGCGCGTCCGCTGCGGTCGATGATGAAGAGCGAGTCCATCCCGATGTCGATCGCACGCGGCTGGACGAACTGCCCCGGGTGGCGCCCCGGCTCGCCGATCACGCGCACCACATCGAGCGGCGCACCGCCCTCAGGGGCCCGGTCCTGACAGCCGAGCAGCGCAGCGGGGGTCAGCGCGATCAGCGCAAGCAATCCGCGCCGTCCCAACCGGCCCGAAAGCCCGAGGACGCCCGCGACGAGGAGCGCAAACGCAAGCCCGCCTCCCGCAACGACGAGCATGCCCGCGACGAGTTCCTCCTCGCGGTTGTAATGCAGGAGGTTCAGGAGGAAGCGGGGCAGGTTGTCGGTTCCGGGCGGCAGAAGGACGACGGCTGCTTCGATCTCGTGCAGGCTGAGCAGCGCGACCGCCATCGCGGCGCCCGCGAGCGCCGGCGCGTGCGCCACCGCGCGCGTCCGCCACCACGCACCAAGGCCGGCGCCGGCCTCGAGGCGACGTAGATCACGGAGTTCGCGAGGCTCCGCCGCCTGCACGGCGCACGCGATGCAGACCGCGACGAGCCCGAAACGCGCCAGATGCGCCAGCGACACCCCGGCGCGCGACTCAGCGAGCCAGCCCAGCCCCGGAAGGTCGCCGGCGCGCAGCAGGCTCGCGCCGATCAGCACACCGGGCGCAAGACCGAGGGCGATCCACACGCGCGCCGCCAGCGAAGCGCCGCGACGCTGCGCCGCGACACTCGCCAGCGCGCCGAGCCCGAGCGCCATGACCCCCGCCGCGATCGCCATGAGCGCGCTCGAGAGGATCGCATCGCCCGCCGTCTGGAGGAACCGGCCCAGACTACCCGCGTCGCGAAGCGAAAGGGCCAGCAGCGCGATGGGCGCGAGCGTCGACAGCCCCCAGACGAGCGACGCCGCGACGACCACAGGCGGCCCGGCGCCCTCCGACTCCCGTCGCGCCGCGCGCGTCAGGTCCATGCGCGACACGCGCCCGCCGGTGATCCACCCGCCGACAATCGCGAGCGCCAGCAGCGGCGTCGCCGCGACCCACACCGCGCCGCTGCCGCCGGTCTCGTCGAGCAGGCGCCAGAGCGTGATCGCATACGTCTCCACCTGCGCCACATGCAGCGGCACGCTCGAGCCGAGCGTCACGAGGCCGACGAGCCCGACCGCCGCGCACATCGAGGGCGCAAGCATGCGCGCGCCGTGTCGCACGCGCATAAGGCGCGACGGGCACTCCATTCGCAGCCAGTCGAGCCGCTCCTGTTCGATGGCGCGCGCGCCGAGTGCCATCACGACAGCCGCGATCGGCCATGACCACAGCGCGACGCCGCCGATCGCCTGGGCCCATGACACGACGCGCGACGCCCAGGCGGGCGCATGCGCAATCCAGTCCCCCAGCGCGGTGCCCGGGGCGCGCAGCAGGCCCCAGGAGGTGTAGACGAGGTACCCGGGCAGCAGCATGGGCGCAAAGAGCAGCGCCGCGCCCGCGGCCCCGAGCCGTCGCGACCACCACGCCGCGGGCAGCGCGAGCGCCGTCGCCAGTGCGCCCGCCAGCACGCACACCCCCACAGACCGCGCCAGCGTGGGCAGGCTGGCGACAGTGTCGCGCGCGACCAGGCGCAGCGTCTCCGCCGGCGCGCCGAGGCCGTTGACGACGCCGAACACCAGCGGAAGCGCCAGCGCCGCGCCCACCGCCGTCGCCAGCGCGCCGCTTGCGCGCGAGGCCCGCCCCGGCGCTGCCGGGCTCATTGCGTCCACTCGTCGTCGAGAATCGCCAACGCCGCGTCCATGCGCGCCGCGATGCGCACCGGATCCACGCCCATCGGATCGGGCACGCTGTAGGCGGGGAAGTCCGCCGCGACCTCGGGGCGGATCGGCACATTGTGCGAATCGCTCTCGGCGAGCATCCGCTCCACGCGCTCGCTGAGCAGGAAGAGCGCGAGGCGACGCCCCGCCTCAGCATTCGGACCACCATCGACAATCGCAACGGTGTTGGGGATCACCATCGTCCCCATGGCGCGCCCGTCGAGATCGTGGCGCACATAGACAAGGTCGATCGGCCAGCCGTTGCGCTGCCCGCTCCAGACATCATCGGTGTCGGTCAGGCCGACGCGGATCTCACCGCTCGCCACTGCGCGCACGACGCTGGCGTTGCCGTCGTAGAGTCGCACGCCGTTCGCCTGCAACGCCTGCGCCCAGACGCGGAATGCATCCTCGCCCCAGGCCTCGAGCGCCAGGCCCATGTGGCCGCGCGTGGTGCCGAATGCCGGTCGCGCGACCCCCACGCGCCCGCGCCACCGCTCGTCGAGCAGGTCGTGCATCGTCCGCGGCGCCGCCTCGGGCGACACGAACTCTGTGTTGTAGACCACCACGCGCGCCCGATTCGCAAAGCCGTGCCACAACCGGTCGCCATCGGCGAGCCCCGACGGCCACACTTCGAGCGACGCGTCCTCGAGCGGCGCGAGCAACCCTTCCTCGGCGAGGCGGATCGTCAGAAACACCTCGCTCGACCAGAACACATCGGCGCGCGGGTTCTCCCGCTCCGTGCGCAATCGCTGCACGAGACCCGTCGTCTTGGTCGCCTCGGTGTCGCCGAGCACGCGCACGCGCAGGCCGGATTCTTCCTCGAACGCGCCGACAATCGGCCGGACCACGTAGTCGTCAGCCGAGACGTAGAGCACGACGTCACCGGCGCCGGCGCCGGGGCGTTCTGAGCACGACGATGCAAGCGCACCGGCGCAGACCAGCGCCGCCGCCATCCACCGTGCTGCCCCGCTCACGATCGATCGCACGCGCCGGTCACCTTCCCTCGTCGCCGGACTCGCCCTCGCCCGATTCTGCCGGCGGTGGAGGCGGGGTCGACTCTCTGGCGCGCTCCGCCTTCGCCTTCGCCTCCAGACGTCCGAAGTAGTGCTTCACCGCGTCGTGATACTCGCGCGGGATGCGCTGGCTCTCGATCGCGTCGGCGGCCGACTGCGATCCGGACGACACGGCCTCGCCGAAGGCCTGCACGCTCTCGCCGCGCACCTGGGCGCCCTCGACCATGCGCGTGGCGATCGGCGCGCCGCCATGGTCCTGCCCGACGGCCTTCTCCTGGCGCAGGGTGAAGTCGGCCTGCTCCTGGCTGAGGAGCCCGCCGCCGGCGCCGCGATTCCCGCCGCTGCGCCGATCCCAGAGTTCCAGCATGTTCGGCTCGCCCTGCCCGGCGCCGGGGTCTTCGCCCAGCGCGCTGGAGAGGTCGCTCATCTGCCCCCACACCTGCTGCTGCGCCGCCTGCAGGCCCTGCATCTCCTGCTGGAGCATCTCCATCTGGCTGAGTTGATCGGAGAGCTGGCCCATGCCCGGCGACGCCTGCTGCCCCTGTTCGCCAGGCGACCCGCCCTGCTGCTGGCTCTGCTGCCCCTGCTGGCCCTGCTGACCGGGGTTCTTGCACTCGCCGGCCGCCTGCTGCATCGACTTGGCCATCTGCTGCATCAGGTCCTGGGCGCCCTCCTGCCCCTGGGCCGTCTGCTGGAGCTGCTGCTTCTGCTGCTCGCTGAGCCCCTCAGCATTCTGAATCGCTTCACGCAACCCCATCGGGTTGTCGAGCAGCGACGGGTCGATGCCCTGCTCGGCGAGCTTCTGTTCGAGCGCCTTGCGATCCTGCGCCAGCTGCTCGATCTGCTCGGCGAGATTCTCGAGCTGCTTTGCGAGCGCCTCGCGCTGTGCGTCGGACATCTCGCCTGCCTGCAACTGCTCCATCATCTGCCGGAGCGCCTCGCCAGCCTTCGCGAACTCGCCCTGCGCGAGCGCCTCGGCCACATCGTCGAGCGGGCCCTCGCCGGGCTCCTCCAGGCGGCTGAGCCGGTCGCGGAGCTCCTCCATCTTCATCGCCTCGCTGCCGGCGCGCCGCTGCTCGAGGCGCTCGTTGAGCGAGGTGAGTTCACGCAGCGCCATGCGCCGGATCTGCTCCGGATCGGCTTCCTCGGTCTCCGGGGTCTGCAGATCTTCGAAGAGGTCCGCCTCGCCAACCTGCTCGAGCGCCTTGCGCACCTCGTCCTGCGCAGTCCTGACCTGCGCGACCGCATCGGCGCGCTCTTCCTCGCGGCGCTCCTCCGCCTCGGCCTTGGAGAGCAGGCCGAGCAGGTCCGCCTGGGGCAGCGTCAGCCACAGCGCGCCGACGATCGCCGCCGCAGTCAGTGGCGCCGGCCAGAGGCGCGGCGCCGTCGCGGGGAGCGCCCGACCCAGCGCCACGCCCCGGGCCATCCGCGCCGCGTGCTCGACAGCGGCCCGGCTCCAGGCGTCAGCGCGATCAGCCACGCAGACCGCCGTGCTCAGGCTCTCGCGCAGCGCGGCGCGCTCGTCCACCAGCCGGGCCACCTCGTCCTCGCGAGGCCACTTCCAGATCGTCAGCGCCACCCCGAGCGCCAGCGCGCCGGCCAGGGCGCTCCACAGCGCGATTGACCAGACGACCCCGACGCCGAAAAGCCGCTCCAGCCCGAGCGCGACGCCGAGGCACGCGATCGCGATCGTCAGCGTGAGCGCAAGGAACCCGACGAATCGCCCGACGCCCACGCGCCACGCCGCCCGGCGCAGCAGCCGCTTGACCTCGTGCATTGCAGGCTCCTTTCCGGCTCGACGCCCCACCGAACCCCCGCAGGCGCCCCCGGACCGGACACGGGGCGGCGCCTCCGAATCCTTACGAATGAGCGGGCAGCGAGTTTCAGCCTATTGGCGTCTTTGTCGGCGCGCCAACGCCCCCGGCGTCATAGGGCGCACGCGCCTCCTCGATGGCCCGGATCTTGTCCACCCGGCGCTGGTGGCGCCCCCCTTCGAAGGGGGTCTGCATCCACAGATCCACGATTTTGTCGATCAGGCGCGGGCCAAGCAGGTCGGCCGAGAGGCAGAGCACATTCGCGTCGTTGTGGGCGCGGCTCATCTCGGCCGACAGCTCGTCATGCACGAGCGCCGCACGCACCCCCCGCACTTTGTTCGCGGCGATGCTCATGCCGATGCCCGACCCGCAGATGAGCATCCCGCGCTCCACCTCGCCGGCGCCGACCTGGCGGCCCACTTCGTATGCGGGATCCGGGTAATCGCTGGATTTCTCGCTGAACTCGCCGGCGCGCACCACCTCGTGCCCGCCCTTCTGCATGCGTTCGGCAAAGCGGGCCGCGGCCTCGCACCCTCGATGATCCGCGCCGATCGCGATCTTCATGGCGTCAACTCCTCGAGGCGCGTCCGCACCAGTTCGCGGATGCGGCGCCCCGTCTCGTCATACAGCGATTGCGGCCCACCGAGGGGGTCCGGCACGTCCTCCCCCGACGGGTCGAGCACGAAGACCCGGTCGGCGACATGGGGCGCCAGCGACACCACCGCGCGCGCGTGGTCCGCCGTCATGCAATAAATGGCCCGCGCCGCCTCGAGCAGGTCGGGCGAGAGGGGGCGACTCGCCCGCTTCGGCATCGATGCCCCCAGCGACTCCACGGCGCGCACCGCCTCGGGCGTGGGCGGAGCGCCGGAGCCCGCGAAGACCCCCGCCGACCCCACGCGCAGCCCCCGGCCACGCTCCGGATCGCGCAGGAAATAGTCCACCGCCAGGGCCTCGGCCATGGGGCTGCGGCAGGTGTTGCCGGTGCAGACGAAGAGCACGAGATCCCGGCCGTTGTCACCCACGAGGCGGCGTCCTTTCCCCGGGAACACGACCGTTCCCGGCGCGCAAGTATCGGCCCCGCCGGGGCCCCGGGCAAACGCGCGCCGCCGGGCCCCGCCCGCAGGCGCCTTGCGGACGGCGCGATCGCCTGAGTAGAGTGACGTTGCCCGGCGAGGCTCGCGGAACGCATCGCGCGGATCGCGCGTTCCGACGCCACGCCATGATTGATGAGGCACTGTGGAGTTCTTCGACTACAAGCGCGCGTGCAAGGAGCTGAAGGCGATCGGGATCGTTCCCGACGCCGACGGCGAGGCCGTCCGATTCACCCTGCAGAAGGTCCCCCAGGTCGTGCCCGATGTGCACGCGATCGTCTTCGGCGACGCGTCGCTCGCCGAGGACGCGCCCGACGGCGCCGCGAGCGCGAGCGTCGAGAAGGACCGCATCCCCCAGCTGGCCGAGGATCTCGTCCACACGCTGCACCTCGACGAGGTGCTGCTCGTGCCAGTGCGCAAATGGGGCGCCGTGGTGAACCTCGTCGCATTCGACCTCGCCGAGGACGAGTCCTGGCTCTCGATCGACGCCGAGGCGGCGGTCCACCAGAACAGCCACGACCCGCTTCAGCTCGGCCCGCCGGACCTCAGCCTCGTCACCGCCATGTGCACCGCGCTGATGACGCACGGCGAGAGCGACGAGGCCGATCTGACCATCGTCGCCACCGGCGCGCCGCTGACCCTCGAGTTCCGCCACGCCGGCGCGCTCATCGTCCGCTGCGGGCACGCCGGCATGCGCGACACGCTGCTGGGCGTCGTCGAAGGTTGAGCGACGCGACCGCCTGATCAGGCGCCGACCGGCTCCTGCGCCGGCGCGCTCCGGCGCTTCCAGCGCGGCTCCTCGCGCTCCTCGATGAGCGGGCCCCCGATCACGCGGACCGACGATGCGCCGAGCTCCGCCTCGAGGCGCCCGATCATCTCTTCGCCAGCGACGATCGCCTGCTTCGTCTCCACCGTCACGCGCCGGCCCCCGGCGCGGACGATGATGCGCACCGGCGCCATCTTCCCGTCGCTCGACGGGCGCGCGCCGCTCTTGATC
>JBICHM010000139.1:0-10050 GCA_043101835.1 Phycisphaerales bacterium
ATCACCGCGAGCGCAGCGAGCCGCCGCGCCGGCCGTCTCGTCCGCATCGGCCCGCGATCTCCCGATCGCGGCTCGGACCGACCCTACCCTCCCCCATGCCCTGCACCCGCACCCGCCGCCGATCCGCCGTGTTCTCCGGCCTCGCCGCGATCGTCGCGCACTTCTTCGGCAGCGCCCCACCGCCGCAGGAGCAGAAGACGCAGCTGACCGACCCGCAGCGGCGCGAACAGCCGCGCCGACAGCCCGACACACACAGCGATAGGCACGATCAGTAGCAACTGACGACATACGGCGCCGAGTACGCGGCGCCGTTGTAGAGCGACACGCACTCGCGAATCACGCGAACGGCGGTGATGCCTGTTCCGGCGCACCAGGTTGCCTGGGAGGCCTCCACCTGCGTGCCGTTGATTCCAATGCCGGTCTGCCCGGCGCCGCTGTCGACATACACATTGGTCACGATGCACCCGCGCACGATGCCGCCGCCGTTGATGCCGACGCCGACTCCATTCTGCACGAGGCAACCGTCAATCAATGCGGGGCCGTGGGTTTGGATGCCGCCGCCGATGGTCGATCCGGCGTAGCCCGCATTGAAGATGCTGCACCGTTCGACGCGCGTCAGGTAGCCGCTGTTGAGGTCGATGCCCCACCTGCCGCAACCGTAGATGCGCAGATCGCGCACCACCGCATCGACGATGAAGCCACTGACGCCGCTGCCATCCCAGCTGCCGATGACGCCATTGCTGATCTGGATCGAATACTGCGTCGTGCTGGTCGGGGTGGTGACGCCGTGCAGCGAACCACTCACGCCGACGATCGCATAGCCATTGAGATCCAGCGTCACAAAGCCCGAGGCGATGATGATGCCCGACTTGCCCGCCGCGCCGTGCACATTGCCGGTGAGGTAGTACGACCCCGGCTGGGTGATGCGGTAAGTGCAGGACGAATCCCCCGGCGTCGTCAGCGGGCCGACCGGGATGCGCGCCTCGACCTCGTTAAGGGTCTTCATCGAGGGCGCGGGCGCGCCGGGGGGCGTCAGCGGTCCCGAACGGGCCACCGCCCCGAACGACCAGGCCACCGTCCAGATCAGCAACACGACAAGGCGGCGACGATCCATGACAACCCCTCCGGTCCGGCGGTTGGCCGGGCCAACAACGAATGCGCAATCGGCGACGCCGGGGCGCCACCCGTGCCCCCCGGAAATCTCCCGGTTTCCGCAGCGCATCGGGCGCGCAGGCGTCGCCCTGCGCGTCACCGTGCAGACGGGCGCTCCGCCCGGATCGGAGGCGACATCATGCGGCGACGGACCACCCTCATCGTGCTTCTCAGCGCCCTTGGCGCCCACGGCCCGGCTTTCGCGGGGCCGCTGACGCCGCCCGCAGGGCCCATCGCGCCGACGCCCGGCGAGGAGCCGCGGATCCCGCTGACGCAGGCGACGACGCCGGGGAACGCCAGCGCGGTCTTCGTCATCAACCAGCCGGGGTCGTACTACCTCGAAGGAAATGTCGCGCCGATCGGGCTGCAGTCAGGCGTCCAGGTGGAGGCCGAGCATGTCACGCTGGACCTGAACGGGTTCACGATCGACGGCGTTGGCGGCGGGCAGCACGGCGTGAGCGGACCGTTCGCGCACGGCCTCGTGGTGCGCAACGGGGTGATCCGGAACATGACGAGCGACGGGGTCTACCTGCCCTTCAGCGATCGCGTGCGTGTCGAGTCGATCCGCGTCGAGAACTGCGCGGGCGGCGGCGTCTCGCTCGGCGCCGATGGAGCGATCATCGACAGCGTCGCGTCGGGCTGCGACTTCTCGGGATTCAGCGCCGGCGATGGCGCGACCATGGTGGCATGCCGGTCCATCGCGAACGGAACGGGCTTCGCAACGGGCGCCGCGATGATGGTCGACTGCCTCGCGAGCCTGAACTCCACGAACGGCTTCCGCACAACAGCCCGCGCGACCTTCGAACGGTGCACCGCCGCCGACAACGGCGAGAACGGCTTCTCGCTCCTCGACGGCGGCCGAATGACGGCGTGCGAGTCGCGTGGAAACACTGTCGGCTACCTCTTCTTCGGCGACACCGACGCGACCGAGTGCAGCGCACTCAACTCATCACTGCAGGGATTCAACATCACGTCGACGACGACGCGCCTCACCGAGTGCGCCTCGATCGGCAACGGCTCCGACGGCGTGCGCGGCCAGACCGATCCGCAGACAGGCCAGGGCGCGAGGCTGTCCATGATCCGCTGCACCGTGGAGCGCAACCTCGGCGGCGGCGTGTACCTGCCGAGCGGCTACGCCGTGCCCATCCGCGAGAGCACCTTCACGGAGAACAACGGCTACGGCGTGCTCTTCGACATCGGCACGATCGAGGACTGCGTGCTCACGCTGCACCTCGCCGACGCCGTGCGAACGCTGAACCAGGGCGCCGAGATGGTGACGATCCGCAACAACCGCATCCTCGGGACCTTCGCCCAGGGAATCTGGGCCGACGGCCCCGCGCTCGTCGAGGGCAACGTCGTCGAGAGTGTCTTCGAGAACGGCATCGTGGTTCGCACGGGCAGTGTCGTCAGGGGCAACACGGTGCGCAACGCGCACCTGAGCGGCCCGCCCGCAACGGGCGACGGCGCGATCAAGACGCTCGACGGCGACAATCGCATCGAGGGCAACACGACCTACGGCAACGGCGGCGGCGCGAACGGGGCCGCGGACATTCGCTACCTCTTCGACCGCAACATCATCGTCGGCAACACGCTGTACGACGGGACGATCAGTTCCTACGGCGTGAACTCGAATACGCTGATCGGGCCGATCAACGACCTCTCGAGCCCGTCGACGAACCTGCAGCGGTGAGCGTTCAACCGGTGCTCTGCATCGCCGCGGCGAGGGCGTTGACGCTGAGGAGGATGAGTCGCCGGAGGGCGGGCTTCTGGTCGTCGGACGACTCGCGCCAGCGGCGCAGCAGCTCGACCTGCAGCGCGTTGATGGCGTCGGTGTCGGGGTTGCGCTCGCGGATGGACTGCTGGATGACGGGGTTGTTGTCGAGCAGCGCGTTCTGGCCGGTGATCGCGAGCACCGCGCGTTCGGCGCGAGCGTACTCCGCGGCGAGGCGGGCGTGCAGCTCGCCGTCGCCCGTGTACCAGCGCGCGACGGCGAGGCGGGCGCGGGCCATCTCCTGCTGGGCGTTGTCGATGAACGCGCGGAAGTGGCCGCCGGCCGCGTACGCGCCGCGGCAGCGCTCGAGGGCCGCGTTGTCGCGCATCACGATCTCCTCGAACGCGCTGCCGACGCCGTACCAGCCGGGCGCGTTGTAGCGCATCTGCGTCCACGCAAAGACCCAGGGGATGGCGCGGAGGTTCTCGAAACGCACCTGGCCGCCGGCGCGGCTGACGGGTCGCGAGGCGATCGGCAGCTCGCCGATGTGCAGCACCGGCGAGCGATCGACGAAGGCGGGCCAGAAGTCCGGATCGTCGATCAGTTCGCGATACGCGGCGCGCGAGCGCTCCGCGAGCGCTTCCATCATCTGACGATGGGCGTCGTCATCGGACGCCGATTCGACGGGGGCGTCTGCGGTGGCGAGCAGCATGGCGTTGGCGATCTGCTCGAGGTGGCGGCGCGCGAGCGCCGGCATGGCGTAGCGAAAGCTGATGACCTCGCCCTGCTCGGTGAAGCGGATCTTGCCGTTCCTGCTGGCGGGCGGGCTGGCGAGGATTGCGCGGTGGGCGCGTCCGCCGCCTCGCGCGACGGTGCCGCCTCGCCCGTGGAAGTAGCGGAAGGCGACGCCGGCGTCGCGGCAGGTGCGCGCCAGCTCGTCCTGGGCGCGGTGGAGGCGCCAGTTCGCTGCCCAGTAGCCGCCGTCCTTGTTGCTGTCGGAATAGCCGAGCATGATCGCCTGGAAGTTACTGCGCGCGCTGAGGTGAGCGCGGTAGGCGGGCTCACCGAAGGCGTCGCGCATGACGCGCGCGCCGGCGTCGAGGTCGTCCACGGTCTCGAAGAGCGGCGCGATGTCGACGGGGCAGGCGGCGCGACCGCCGTCGATCGTCCAGAGGCCCGCCTCGCGCAGGAGGACGATGACCTCGAGGAGGTCGCTGACATCGTGGGCCATGCTGATGATCCAGGAGCCCACGGACTCCGGCTCGCGCTCCGCGGCGTCGGCGATGACGGCGAGCGTGTCGAGCAGTTCGCGCGTGGCGGGGGCGATCTCGGCGCGGCGCGCCAGCAGCGGACGCGCGGTGGCGAGTTCGTCGCGCAGGAGCGCGACACGCGCTGGCTCGTCGAGGGACGCGTAGTCGGCCTCGACACCGGCGAGGCGCAGCATCTCGGCGACGGCGCTCTCGTGGACGCGGCTGTGCTGTCGGATGTCGAGGGCGGCGAGGTGGAAGCCGAAGGTGCGCGCCCGGACCAGCGCATCGGCGAGCGGGCCGCGTGCGGCGGCCTCGTCGAGGCCGGCGTGCGCGAGCGCGTCGCGGAGTGTCTCGAGGTCGGCGATGAAGCGGGCGGCGGAGTAGGCGCGATCGCCCAGGCGCGCCTGCATATGGCGGATCTTCACGCGGAAGGGTTCGTGGCGGAGGTGGCGCACGAGGTCCGGATCGAGCGGGCGTTCGGCCTCGTCGCGTTCGATGGAGGCGAGCAGGCGCGGGTCGATGGGCACGCGGCGCTCGCTGACGCTGAGGTCCTGGTGCAGGCGATCGAGGGCCTCGGCGTGCCGATCGAGGGCGGCGGCGCGCATCTCGTCGAATGCGCGCCGGGTGAGGTCGGCGGTGACATTGGGGTTGCCGTCCCGATCGCCGCCGATCCAGGAGCGGTAGCGGAGGAAGACGGGCAGGTCGGGTCGTTCGCCGTAGTGGCGCTCGATGGCGCCGACGAGGTCGCGGTGGAGCACGGGCACGGCGTCCCAGATGGCGCCGGCGAGGTAGTGGACGCCGTTGCGGACCTCGTCGATGACTTCGAGTCGCTGGGCGCGGACTTCGTCGGTAGCCAGCAGGAGGGCGAGGGTCTGGCGAAGCGCGCTCTCAGCGCGCGCGTGCTCGGTCGGGGTGGCGTCGGGGTCGTCATGGACGGCGAGCAGGTCGGCGACGAGGGCCTGCTTCTGCATGACGCTGCGCCGGCGTGACTCGGTCGGGTGGGCGGTGAGCGTCGGACGAATATCGATCTCGGCAAGCGTCTCGAGGAGGCGATTGAGCGGGACGCCCCCGCGCGCGAGGGCGCCGACGGCCTCGTCGAGGGACTCGGGGCGGGGCGACTCCGGCGTGGCGTCGCGCTCGCGCCGGCGGTTGACGCGCGCGATGTGCACCTGCTCGGCCTTGTTGCGCAGGTGGAAGCGGATGGTGAGGATCTTCAGGGCGCCGTGGATGGCCTCGCCGTCGAGGGCGGCGAGGGCGGGGTCGAGTGCGCCGGCGTCGAGCATGGACGCGGCGGCAGCGCGCGCGCGTTCGACTTCGGCGCGCGCCGGATCGGTCTCGACTTCGGCGAGGCGCAAGGTGAGCCACTGGATGTCACGGACGAGGGGAGCGGGCATGGCGCGAGCGTACCGCGCGGACCGGGGCGCCGGGAGGGTCGTTCAGGCGTCCGGGTCGGCGACCATCGCAAGCAGGTCGGCGACGCGTCGGTGGCTCTCGACGGAGTGGCGGAGGGCCTTGCGGGTGTGGATGCGGTAGCGGTTGCGCCGGCCCTCGCGCGAGCGGGTGATGACGCCGCCTTCTTCGAGATCCTGCACGATGCGCTGGACGGCGCGCTCGGTGATGCCGACGCGGTCGGCGACATCGCGGAGGCGGGCGTCGGGGTCGGTCGCGAGGCAGATCAGGACGTGGGCGTGGTTGGTGAGGAACGTCCACTCGTGGGCGGCGGGAGACGGGGCGGCGGCGGGGCTGGCGGCGGTCCTTGACATGGGACGCCATCATACGCTACCGTTTGCACGAAATACAAGTCGTGTATTTTCCGATCGCACGGCTTCCGACCCCACGCCAGCAGGAGCGAACTGATGTCCACGAATGGTGTCGCCACGTCTTCTTCGAGCGAGTCATCGCAGCGCGCCGCGGCGCCGGTGACGGTGGCGCGCGGCGACGGGGTCGGGCCGGAGATCATGGACGCGACGCTGCGGATTCTGGAGGCGGCGGGCGCGCAGATCGCGATCGAGGAGATCGAGATCGGCGAGACGGTGTACCTGCGGGGCGTGTCGGCGGGAATCGAGTCGTCGGCGTGGGATTCGCTGCGCCGGACGAAGGTCTTTCTGAAGGCGCCGATCACGACGCCGCAGGGCAAGGGGTACAAGTCGCTGAACGTGACAGCGCGGAAGAGCCTGGGGCTCTTCGCGAATGTGCGTCCGTGCGAG
This sequence comes from Phycisphaerales bacterium, assembly GCA_043101835.1. Lineage (GTDB taxonomy): Bacteria > Planctomycetota > Phycisphaerae > Phycisphaerales > UBA1924 > JBICHM01. The sequence continues at coordinate 6,321 of JBICHM010000139.1, forward strand.
ACCTACGACCCGTTCATCCCGACGGCCTTCCCGGGGATGGATGTGGTGATCATTCGGGAGAACGAGGAGGACACGTACGGCGGCATCGAGCACCGGCAGACGCCGGAGGTGACGCAGTGCCTGAAGCTGATCTCGCGTCCGGGGTCGGAGCGACTGATCCGCTACGCCTTCGAGTATGCGCGCCGGCACGGGCGGAAGAAGGTGTCGTGCTTCACAAAGGACAACATCATGAAGATGACCGATGGCATGTTCCATCGCATCTTCCAGCAGGTGGCGGCGGAGCACCCGGAGATCGAGGCGGAGCACAAGATCATCGACATCGGCAGCGCGCTGCTGGCGCAGGACCCGCGTCGGTTTGATGTGGTGGTGCTGCCGAACCTGTACGGCGACATCGTCAGCAACATCGCGGCGCAGCTGGCGGGATCGGTGGGCATGGCGGGGTCGGCGAACATCGGCGAGCACTGCGCGATGTTCGAGGCGATCCACGGCTCGGCGCCGGATATCGCGGGCAAGGGGATCGCCAACCCGAGCGGGCTGCTGCACGCGGCGATCCTGATGCTCGACCACATCGGCCAGCCGGAGACGGCGACGACGATCGAGAACGCGTGGCTGAAGACGATCGAGGACGGCGTAGTGACGGGCGATGTGTGCGCCGCGGAGAAGCGGAGCGAGGCGGTCGGCACGCGCGCCTTCACGGATGCGGTGATCGAGCGCCTGGGCAAGACGCCGGAGACACTGCCGGCGCGCGTGACGGAAGCCGCGGCGAAGGAGAGCCCCCTGCCGCCGCCGGCGGTGCGTCTCGCGCGTCCGGCGAAGGCGCTCGTCGGCGTTGATGTGTTCCTCGACTGGGACGAGGCGGATCGCGACCCGGCGGTGCTGGGCGCGCGGCTCGAGCAGCACTCGGGTGAAGACATGTCGCTGCGGATGATCACCAATCGCGGCGTGAAGGTGTACCCCGAGGGGTTGCCGGAGACCTTCTGCACGGATCACTGGCGGTGCCGCTTCGTCGGCAGCGCGGGCGGCGCTCTGACGCACGCGCAGGTGATCGCGCTGCTGAGCCGCCTGCACGACGCGGGCTTCGACTTCATCAAGACCGAGCACCTGTACACCTTCGACGGGGAACCCGGGTACTCGCTGGGGCAGGGCGAGTGAGGGACGCCCGTCGGGCGGGTTGACGCGGAGATAGATGCGGCCGGCGCCGAGAGGCGCCGGCCGTGTTTCGGTTCACACACGCGGGGGCGCGCGTCCGGCGGGTATAACGGGGGCATGAGCATCACACGACGCGAGGCGATCGCGGGGCTTGCCGGCGCGGCTGCGCTGGGCGGCGCGCGATCGGTGGCTGGAGCGCAGGACGAGCAGGCGGCGCACGCGCCGGTTCCGGCGGTGATGCGGAAGCGCATCCCGAAGACGGGCGAGTGGATCCCGGCGATCGGGATGGGGACGTCGCGCACCTTCGACGTGGAGCCGTCGGGCGACATCACGGCGCAGGTGGACGTGCTGCGCGCATTCCTCGACGCGGGCGGGAGCGTGATCGACTCGTCGCCGATGTACGGGTCGAGCGAGCAGGTGGTGGGGATCGCGCTCGACCGGCTGGGCCGGCGCGATGTCTTCAGCGCGACGAAGGTGTGGACGGCGGAGGGCCGCAACGCGGGAATCGCGCAGATGACGACCTCGATGCGTCTGATGCGCGCCGAGCCGATGGACCTGATGCAGGTGCATAACCTGGTCGGCTACGACGACCACATGCCGACGTTGCGCGAGTGGAAGAAGAGCGGGAAGATCCGCTACATCGGGATCACCGAGATGCGCGACCTGGATCGCGTGGTGCGCCTGATGGAGACGGCGAACCTGGATTTCATCCAGATCCCCTACTCGGTCGACGATCGGCGCGTGGAGGAGCGGGTGCTGCCGGCGGCGCAGGCGACGGGCACGGCGGTGCTGGTGATGACGCCCTTCGGGCGCGGGCGCCTGTTCAACGTGACGCGCGGGCGGGCGCTGCCCGACTGGGCGGCGGAGATCGGCGCGGCGTCGTGGGCGCAGGTGTTCCTGAAGTGGCTGCTCGGGCACCCGGCGGTGACGTGCCCGATTCCGGCGACGAGCAAGGCGCACCACATGGTGGACAACATGGGCGCGGGACACGGCGCGCTGCCGGACGGCGCGCTGCGGGATCGCATCGCGCGGGAACTCGACGCGATGTGAGCGGGGCGGCCTTGGTGCGTTCGAGGGGAGGAACACGATGGGCAAGTGGTTGATCGGCGCCGCTTTGGCGGTTGTGTGCGCGGCGGCGACGGTGTTCGCGCAGCCTGCGCCCGGCGTTGCGCCGTCGGCGGCGCTGGCGCAGCACGCGGCGTCGCGCTTTCTTGGACGCTGGGTCGGCACGGGATGGATGGTGGACCAGACCGGGACGCGTCACACCTACGAGGCGCACGAGCGGGCGCGCTGGAACCTCGCGGGGACGGCGATCGTGATCGAGGGGCTCGGCGTCGCGCGCGGGGAGGACGGCGCGGTGACGATCGGCCACGACGCGATGGCGGTGATCCGCCTCGACGAGGCGACGGGCGATGTGGTGTTCATCGCGGGGCGCGAGGGCGACTTTGCGCGCCACGCGCTCGAGGTGATCGACGCGGAGGCGGGGGTGATGCGCTGGAGCCCGGGCGGGCCGGTGCGCTTCACGATCAGGATCACCGCGGATCGGTGGGAGGAGACCGGCGAGTTCAGCCGCGACGGCGGCGAGACCTGGACGGCGTTCCTCGGGATGACGCTCGAGCGGCGCGACGATCTGGAGTAGCGGCCTTGCGCGGCGCTCAGGCGGCGTGGCGCATGGGCTGTTCGCCCTGCGGGCCGACGCCCTGCTGGCTGAAGCGTGCGCGATCGATGGCGCCGGCGAGCGAGTAGAACGCGGCGATGTACATGATGAAGGCGGCGAAGGGGCTGATCGCACCGATGAAGAGGATCGCCATTTGGCCGGGGATCGGGAAGATCGCGGCGACGGAGACGATCGGCAGCGCGAGCATGAAGACGGGCACGAGCCAGCTGAAGAGGCCGGCGCGTGCGGCGAGGCGCTTGTCGGGCACGCGTATGGCGACGTGACGGACGAGGCGCATCGCGCCGACGATCTCGACGAGCCAGGCGATGAAGCCGGCGATGCCGACCGTGCCGGCGACGATGAAGGTGATGCCGGATCCCGAGAGCGCTCCGAGGAGCGTGAGGGGGATGATGGAGACCATCGCGACGATCTGGATGAGGATGGCCTTGCGGACGGCGGGGCCGGGGCCGCGGTTGTCGGTGGCCTGCAGCGCGGGGTTGGGCGCGGCGACACTCCAGACGCCGATCCACTTGCTGAGGAACATGACGAGGCCGGCGAGGAAGCCGACCAGGGCGAGAGCGGTCATGCCGGTGACGGCGGCGCCGATGGTGCAGGCGAAGTAGATGAGGAAGCCGCCGCCCATGCCGTAGGCGACGGTGTTGGCGCCGCGCTTGAGGGAGTCGAGCCACATCGGGTCGGCGAATCGGAGGAGTCCCTGCTCGAGCGAGGTCTGGACGGGGCGTCCGCACTCGGGGCACTTGCCGTGCAGTTCGATGCCCGAGAGCGCATAGCCGCAGGCGATGCAGGTGAGGTCGTCTGGCGCGCGGCCGGCTTGACTGCCGGGGCCGGCGTTCTGGACGGGCGCACCGATGCGCGGCGGGGGCGGCGTCGGGTTGTCACGCTCTTCGGGGGTGAGTGGCTGCA
>JBICHM010000140.1:0-12187 GCA_043101835.1 Phycisphaerales bacterium
AGCGGAACGGGTTGGCGCGTCGCCGGTATCGACCCGTCCCGCTCGCGACTCCACGGGGTGGGGAGCGTGCTAGGCTTGCCACCATGCCGCCTGACGACGCCCTGCACATCGAGATCCCCGAGACGCGACGCGCCGAGCACCGGCGCTGGCTCAGCGAACTGACGAGCCTGCCGACCGCCGCGGGGCGCGAGGGGCGCGTCGTCGAATGGGTCGAAGCATGGATCCGCGCGCGCGCCGGGCTGCGCCTCCAGCGCGACGATGCGGGGAACATGACGATCCGGTTCGAGTCCGGCGCGCAGGCCGGCGGGGCGCCGATCTACTTCACCGCGCACCTCGATCATCCCGCCTTCGTGGTCGAGGGCGCTGTCGGGCCGCACGCGCTCGAGTGCTCCTTCCGGGGCGGCGTGATGGCGTGTTACTTCAAGCACGCTCGCGTGCGCGTCCACCTGCGCGACGGACGCTCGCTCGGGGCGACGGTCGTCGAGCACGAGCCCGCCGCGCCGCCGGCGCGCATCTTTCCGCGCTGCCTGCTCGAACTCGATGACGACGCGACGACCGACGCCGTCGCGATCGGCGATGTCGCGACCTGGGACCTCCCGGCGACGCGCATCGAGGCCGATCAGGTGCTCGCGCCGGCGTGCGACGACTTGGCCGCGCTCGCCGCGGCGCTCGCAGCGCTCGACATCCTCCTCGACGACCCCGCGCCGAAGCCCGATGTGCGCGTCCTGCTGACCGTCGCCGAGGAAGTTGGCTTCATCGGCGCCATCGCGGCGTGCCGGCTGGGGACGATCCCGAACGATGCGCGAATCATCGCCCTCGAGAACTCGCGCTCGATGGCCGACAGCCCCATCGGCGCCGGCCCCATCGTGCGTGTCGGCGATCGGCTCAGCACCTTCAGCCCGACCCTGACCGGCGCCATCGCGAAAGTCGCCCAGCGCCTCGGCGGCGTGCCGGAGAAGAAGGTCGGCGACCCCTCCGTCGCGCCCGAGCCGGCCTTCCAGTGGCAGCGCAAGCTCATGCCCGGCGGCGCGTGCGAGGCAACGGCGTACAGCGCCTACGGCCACGACGCGACCTGCGTCTGCCTGCCCCTGGGCAACTACCACAACATGGGCGACCTTGATCGCGTGCAGGAAGAGGCGAAGTCAAAGGGCGATGCGGGCGCCATCGACGCGCCGATCGCTCCGGAGCGCATCAGCCTGCGCGATTACGAAGGCCTCGTGACGCTGCTGGTCGGCTGCGGGCGGGCGCTCGAAGGCGCCGAGCCGCTGGTCGATCGCATGGAGAAGCTCTACGCGGAGCGCTCGTTCGTGCTCGGGATCGCGGCGATGGAGGAAGGATCACGATGAGCAACGGGAAGGCGCTGGACGGGCGCTGCGCGATCGTCACCGGCGCGAGCGCGGGCATCGGGGAGGCGATTGCAATCGACCTCGCCCAGCAGGGCGCGGGCGTCGTCATCAACGCGCGTCGGGCCGAGCGGCTCGACGAGCTCGCGGCCCACATCCGCACCTTCGGCGGACGCGTCGAGACCGGCGCCGGCGACGCCGCCGAATGGAGCACGATCGATGCGCTCTTCGACGCAGCCGAGCGCATCCGGAAGGGCGGCGCCGACATCGTCGTCGCCAACGCCGGGCGCGGGCTCGGCGGCAGCGTGCTGACCAGCGATGAAGAGCAGTGGGAAGAGGTCGTCCGCATCAACCTCGTCGGCTGTGCACGCCTCGTGCGCCGCGCCGGCGAGCGGCTGATCCCGATGGCGCCCGAAGGCGAGCCGTGCGGGACACCGCGCGACATCGTCGTGCTCGGCAGCAATGTGGGGCGCCATGTGTCGCCCTTCTCGAGCCTGTACGGCGCCACGAAGTTCGGCGTGAACAGCCTCGCCGAAGCCGCGCGGCGCGAAATGGGCCCCCGCGGCGTGCGCGTCACCTGCATCGAGCCGGGCGTCGTGCGCAGCGAGTTCCAGCAGGTCGCTGGCTACAGCGCCGAACTCGTCGGCGACTTCGAGCGCAAGTTCGGCCCCCTGCTCGACCCGCCGGATGTCGCGCGCACCGTCACCTTCATCGTCAGTCAGCCGGCGCATGTGCATGTGAACGATGTGGTGATCCGCGCGACCCGCCAGGATTATCCGTGAGGGGGAAGAGACGAGAGACGAAGAGACGGAGTGAGGAGTCGAGACAGCGATCGCTGTTTAGCACTTCGTCTCTTCGTCTCTCCGTCTCTGCGTCTCTCGCGCCAGCCCGCGCAGAAACCCTCCCACCGCCCGCTCGCTCGCTTGCGCGAAGTCCGGGTCCGACCACAGATCATTGTGCCCCGCGCCCTCGACGATCTCGAGGCGCCCATTCGGCGCGGCTTTCGCGATGGCTTCGCCATCCTCGAGCGGGCTGATGGCGTCCTGCGAGCCGTGGAGGACGAGCAACGGCACGCCGATGCGCGACGCGTGCGCGGCCCGGTCGAAGCCTCGCCATGTGAAGCCCGCCCCGACGCGCAGGCCCAGCCACCAGTAGCCCAGCGGCGCCTGCACGCGATGCGGCATGCCGGCCATGCGGAGCACATTCACCGCCGGCGTCTTTGGCAGCCGGTAGGGCGACTCGGCGACGACGCCCACGATGCGCGCATCACCCGCGCGCTGGGCCGCGAGCACCACGCTGACGCCCGCGCCGAGCGATGCGCCGAAGAGCACGACGCGCTCGTCTGCAGTGGAGGCGCGATCGAGCAGCTCGCCGAGCGCCTCGTGCTCGTTCCACCCGAGGCGACAGACGCCGGGCGCCTCGCCCTCGCCGGGGGGGTCCCACAAGAGCAGGCGCCGGCAGCGCGGCGCGAGTCGCTCGGCGCGCTGCAGCATGCCGAGGCGCGAGTCGCCCCAGCCGGGGGTCAGGACGAGCGTGGGGCCGTCGGCGTCGAGGCCGGCGATGTCCCAGACGGGCAGTTCGAGTCCCGCGAAGACGCCGCGCTCGACGCGAAGGGACCACGCTTCGAAGGCAAGCGGACGATCGAGTTCGGAGGGGTCTGACGGCCGCCCCTTGGCGAGCGCCCACGCGGCGGTGCGGCGCGGCGGGTGGCGCAGCCGGCGCACGACGAGCCACGTCGACGTCCAGATCGCGATCACCAGCCCGATCGCGAGCAGCGGGAGCAGACCGACGATCGACTCGACCACGCGCGCCATCAGGCGCCGAGCAGATTCTTGATGTCGTTGAAGGTCACCACCAGGAAGAACCCGGCGATCACGCACAGGCCCAGCAGCGCCGCGATGTTCTGCACCGCCACGCTCACCGGCTTGCCGGTGATCCCCTCGATCGTCAGGTACACCATGTGCCCGCCGTCGACGATGGGCAGCGGCAGGAAGTTGATGACGGCGAGATTCGCGCTGATCACGGCGAGAAAGAAGAGCAGGCTGATGAAGCCGTCCTGCGCGATGCGCGTGCCGACGTGCGCGATGCCGACGGGGCCGCTGAACTGCTCGATCTCCACGCTGCCCTGGAAGAAACGCAGCAGCGTGAGGTAGGTCAGGCGGATGATGCGGTTCGTCTCGTGCACACCCATGCCCAGCGCGGCGATCGGGCCCTCGGCCTTCTGCAGTGTCGTGACCGGCCGGAAGAAGAGCGGGTCGACCGGGTTGATCCAGCCGAGGTCGTGCAGCGCGCGGACATCGTCGTGGGCGAGCGTCAGCGCGACGGTTTCGGTGTCCGTGCCGCCGGCGAGCGGCAGGCGCACGGTCAGGACCACGCTCGCGCCGGAGTCGGCGGCGAGGGCGTCGGCCGTCGCGCGGCGCAGCGCGTCGCGCAGGTCGGCGAAGGTCGCGATCGCCTGTCCGTCGACCGCCTCGATGCGCGTGCCCGGGGGAAGGTCGAGCGATGCGCCCGGCCAGGGGTCGCGCTCCTCGCCGGAGGCGTCCGTCGCCGGGGCGATGCGCGTGACGACGGCGGGCGCGCCGGTCGAATCGAGTTCGACGCCCAGCATGCCCTGATCGCTGACGCCGAGCGTCGTCTCGAAGCGCTCGGCGTCGCGGAGGATCGCCAGCGACGCCTCGCCCGAGCGCACGCCGTAGAGCGTGCGCAGTGCGCCCGGCAGGTCGGGCCATTCGAGCGACTCGACTCGCACGAGCACATCGCCCGGGCGCATCACTTCGAGCGCGGCGGGGCGCGTCACGCGCTGCACGAGCATGGGCGGCATCAGCCCGGCCAGGTGCGGGGCGCGCATCGGCGACTTCGACTGCGGCACGATCGCGCCGGCCGTCTGCAGCTCCGGGCGGGGCTGGACGGTGCGTTCGATGCGCTCGCCGGCAGGGGTCTCGAAGACCACCGTCACCGGGGCGCCGCCGGAGGCGGCAACCGCGCGATCGAGGTCGCGCCAGGTCGAGGCGGGCGCGCCGCCCGCTTCGACGATCGTCATCCCGCTCCACACGCCCTCGAGCCCGGCCCTGACCATCTCCGCGCGCGCGAGGTCCTCATCGCCGGGCAGGAACTCCGCGACCGTGCCCGAGAGGCCGGGCGCGACGCCGATCTGCACACCCGGGCCGGTGGTCGACTTCTCGGGTCGAAGGACGAAGGTCAGCGTGCCGTCGACGCCCTCGCGCCGGATGGTGAATCGACGCGGCTCGCCGGGCACCGCGGTGGCCGCGGCGATCTGGAGATCCGCGAAGGTGTGCGCCGGCTTGCCGTCGATCGAGACGACCTCGTCGCCCGGACGGAGCCCGGGGGCGCCGGCGAGCGATGCGGAGGCGTCGATCGGCTGCGCGAGGGCCGCGGGCGAACCCGACGCCACCTCGCCGACGATCGGCGCCGGCGCGATCCGCCCGTGCATGAAGACGGCGATGAAGAGCGCCGCGGCCACGAGGATGTTCATCACCACGCCCGCGCTGATGATCACCATCCGCTTCCAGACCTTCTGGCTGGTGAAGGAGTCCGGGGCGTTGCTGATCGCGGCGGGGTTGGAGTCGTCCTGCCCGAGCATCCGCACATAGCCGCCCAGCGGGAACCAGTTCAGGCGGTACTCGGTGTCGCTGACGCCCTCGAGGTGGTCGCGCATCGGGTGCTTGCCGGCCTCGCGCATGCGGCGCTCGTACTCGCCGATGGTCGAGCCCATCCGCACGCTGATGCCCTTGCGGTACGAGACGATCGCCGGGCCGAAGCCGATGGCGAAATCGTGCACGCGAACCTTCGCCCACTTCGCGGCGAGAAAGTGCCCGAGTTCGTGGACGAGGATCAGCGAGCCGAAGCCGATGATCACCAGCAGCAGATTCGCAGCGGTCGAGAGTTCCAGCATGCCGGCAATCCTAGGGAGGGCAGGAGTCAGGCGGGGCTATCGGCCCTTCGAGGCCGGTGCATGAGACGCCCGGGCGCGACCCGCGCCCAGCTGCGCCGCGACGATGGCCCGCGCCGCGCGATCGGCCTCCATCGCCTCGGCGAGCGAACCGACCGGCCCGCGCGGACGGGCGCCGGCGAGCTCGCGCAGCGCCGCAGCGCCGAGCTCGACGATGCGCCCGAAGGGGATCCGTCCGGCGAGGAACGCCTCGACGGCAGCCTCGTTGGCGCCGTTGAGCGCCGCGCCGGCCACGCCGCCGAGGCGGATGACCTCGCGCGCGAGCGCGACCGCCGGGAACCGCTCCTCGTCGGCTTCCTCGAAGGGCAGCGCCCCGAGCGCCGCCAGATCGGGCGCGGGCGCGAGCCCCGGCCAGCGCGCCGGCCAAGTGAGGGCGTGCTGAATCGGCGTGCGCATGTCCGGCGCGCCGAGCTGCGCGACGACCGAGCCGTCGGCGTACTCGACGAGCGCGTGCACGATCGAGCCGGGATGCACGAGCACACCGATGCGCTCGGCCTCCAGCCCGAAGAGCCAGTGCGCCTCGATGACCTCGAGCGCCTTGTTCATCAGCGAGGCCGAGTCGACCGTCACCTTCGGGCCCATGCTCCAGGTCGGGTGGTCGAGCGCCTGCTCGGGCGTCGCGGCGCGCATGGCGTCGAGCGCCGTCTCGCGGAAGGGTCCGCCGCTGGCGGTCAGCACCAGGCGGCGCACCTCCGGCCCGAGCGCACAGGGCGGGCACACCGAGCCGGCGAGGCACTGCCACGCCGCGGAATGCTCGCTGTCAACCGGCAGAAGGCGGGCGCCGGTGTGCCGGGCGGCGTCGACGACGAGCGAGCCCGCCGCGACGAGCGTCTCCTTGTTCGCCAGCGCCACATCCCGCCCGAGTTCGAGGGCCGCGAGCGTGGCGGGCAGACCCGCCGCGCCCACCATCGCGCCGACGACGATGTCCGCCTCCACCTCGCGCACGAGGCGCTCGGCCCCATCCGGCCCGGTGCGGAGGCGCGATCCCGGGGGCGGCTGCGCGTCGCCGGGCTCGCGTGCGATCGCCAGATCGCGCACGCCGAGGCGCCCGGCCATCTCGAAGAGCGTCCGCGCTTTGCGCCCCGCCGCGAGGCCGACGATCTCCAGCGGCGCCGCGCGCCCTTCGGCACGCGCCAACGCCGCGAGATGCGCAACGACCTCCACCGTCTGGCGCCCGATCGACCCTGTTGCGCCCAGCAGCAGCACCCGACGCGTGGGTGCGTCGGCGGCGCGGGCCGGGCTGCCGGGTGCGGAGGTCATGAGCGCGCGGGGGTGGTCCCGATTAGGCCTCGTCGGCGCCGGTGTCGGCGGCGTCCGACGACGCCTTCGTGGTCTTCTTCTTCGTTGACTTCTTCTTCGACGCCGGCTTCTTGCGCGACGACGCCTTCTTCGTCGCCTTCTTCGCCGTCTTCTTCCGCGTCGTCTTCTTCTTCACGGGCTTGGCGTCGGCCTCGGGCGCATCGTCGGGCGCATCGCCGGTCTCGGCCTCGGCCTTTGCGGCGGTCTTCTTGCGACCGCCTCGCCGGGAGCGGGTTTTCTTCGCGGTCGGCTCGCCGTCGGCGCCGAGGGTCTCCTCGGCGGGAGGCGGCGCAGTATCGGTCGGCTCATCGGGCGCTTCGTCGGCGCGCTCCTGCGCACCGTCGCTCGCGCCGGCCTCGCCATTGGCGCCGGCCTTGCCACGACCGCGGCCGCCGCGCCGGCGACGACGCTTCTTCTTCGGAGCCGCGCCCTCCTCGGCGTGCTCACCCTCAGCGGACGGCGCATCGTCCTGCGATGCGGATGCGCCGTCGGCATCGCCGTTGTCCTCAGGCTCGCCGGCATGCTCGACGCCGTCGGCCTGCGGCTCGGCGCCCTCAGCGCGCCCCCGTCCCCGACCGCCACGCCGGCGACGGCGACGGCGACGCTTGCGCCCGCCGCCCTCTTCGCCACCTGCTGACGGCTCGGCGTCCTTCCCGGCGACGGGTGCGCCATCGCCGGGCTCGGCTCGATCGTCATCGTCGGATTCGGACGCGTCGCGCCCCGGCGCGCCGATCTGCTCACCCTCGCTCCGGCCCTTGCCGCCGCGACGACGACGCCGGCGCCGGCGCTTCTTCTTCCCGCCCGCGCCCTCGTCGGCGTCGAGCGGTTCGTGGTCCTCGTCGATCGCGGGCTGATCGTCGGCCGAGTCGGCGGCGTCCTGCGCTTCTCGATCGGCCTCCTTCTGCGCCTCCTCGGCGGCGATCGCGGCGGCCTCCTCGCCGGGGTCCACGGCCCACTGCTCGCCGGGCGACGAGCCGTCGTCGTACACCGGCAGGTCCTTGGGCGCCTTGGGCTTCGGAAGGCGGTCGATATCGACATCGGCGCCGCGATCGTCGTAGGCGTAGAAGACAACCTTGTCGGCGGCGAGCGTCTCGCTGACGCGCACATCGACGGGCTTGGCCGTGTCGCGCTCGATGCGCGCGAGCATGGCCCGCTTGCTCGAGAGCATCTCGCCGGCGACGCGCGCGGGCACCACCAGGTCCACCCGCTTCACCTGGTCGTGCAGCAGGATGCGCTTCAGTTCGCGGAGCGAGTCGCTCGCCACGCTCTCGGGGCGCTGCACGACGCCGGTGCCCACACAGGTGCGGCACTCGGCGAAGTGAGCGCTGCGCAGGCTGCCCCGCATGCGCTGGCGCGTGAGTTCGAGCAGCCCGAGATCGCTGATCGGCAGCAGCTTGGTGCGCGCGCGGTCGCGCTTGAAGAGCGCCTTGAACTTGTTCTCGACCTCGCGCCGGTGGCTGCGGCTGCGCATGTCGATCAGATCGAGCACGAGCAGCCCGCCCAAGTCGCGCAGACGGATCTGGCGGCAGATCTCATCGGCCGCCTCCATGTTCGTCCGGAAGGCGCTCGTCTCAGCGTCGTTGCTGGCGCGCATGCGTCCGCTGTTGACATCGATCGCGACGAGGGCCTCGGTCTCGTCGATGACCAGGCGTCCGCCGGAGGGCAGCGGAGCCTCGCGCTTGTGGATTGCCTGGATCTGCTCCTCGATGCCGAAGGAGTGGAACATCGGCGCCGCGCCCTCGTAGTGGAGCAGCCTCGTGCTGCTGCGCGGGGCGACGATCTTCAGGAAGCGGCTGGCGCGCGCAATGGCGTGCACGTCGTCGATGACGATCTCGTCGATCTCCGCGGTCAGCACATCCCGGAGCGAGCGGACGAGCAGGTCGCTCTCGGTGTAGAGCAGGCGGGGCTTCTTGCCGCCCTTGCGCCGGCGCTCCATATCCTTCCAGAGGCGCTGCAGGTACGCGAGGTCGCGCTTGATCTCGGTCTTGGTCTTCCCGATGCCGGCGGTTCGGAGGATGAAGCCGAAGCCCTTCGGCAGCTCGACATCGTCGAGCACGCGGCGCGCCTCGCGCCGGAGTTCGTCGTCCTCCACCTTGCGGCTGACGCCGACGCGCTCCATGTCGGGCATCATCACGAGGAAGCGCCCGGGGATGGACAGGTAGCTGGTGAGCGTCGGGCCCTTCGTCCCGATGCCCTCCTTGATGACCTGAACGATGATCTCCTGCCCGCGCTTCAGCGCGTGCTGGATCGGCGGGCGCTCGCGCCGGGGCGTCTTCTTGCCGACCGACTCTGTCGCGTCGTCGTCCTCACCCGGGAAGTAGCGCGGGTGCAGGTCGGTGATGTGCAGGAAGCCGTTCTGCTCGAGGCCGAAGTCGATGAAGGCCGCCTGGATCGACGACTCCACGTTGACGACCTTGCCGACGTAGATGTTGCCGACATGGCCGACGGCGTTCAGCCGCTCGGCGTAGAGCTCCTCGAGGAGCCCGTCCCGCGTGATGGCGACGCGGCATTCGTCACCGGGGACATAGTTGATGAGCATGCGGTGCTGCGGCACGGCGTGTTCCTTCGGGGGCCGCGCCTCGCGACGCCGCGGCGCGCGACGCCCGATGCGGGCGCACGGCGCCTCGCGGAGGTCGTCGGTCCGATCGCGTCGATGGCGCCTGTCGCGCGCATGCGAGGGGGGCCCGCGTGTTCGGCGGCCGGGCTCGCGGACGGTTCCCGCGCCGGGGCCGACCGGACGAATCCGGAGGCTTCCGTCGCGCGGGCGTCGCCTCGCGCTCGCCGGCGCTGAACGCGGGTCGGTCCCCGCGTCCGCCGGTGGGATCTGTGTCCGAGGTGGCGACCAACACCACCCTGTTCGGGCGGGGCAGGCCCCCGGTCACTCGACGGAACGACCGTCGAACGCCTCGGGAATGACTGCGCGCGTCCGGTCCCGCAGAAATGCGGACACCTGACGCTCCGAATCGAACGAACCGACCCGTCGGGCCAGCCGCTCGCACTCTGCTACTTCGACGCTCCGGATCACCCGCTTGACGCTGGGGATCAGACTCGGCGTCACCGAAAGGCTACGGAGCCCGAGCCCGATGAGCAACATCGTGAACTCGACCTCGCCGGCCGCCTCACCACAAATTGACACCCGCACCCCCCGCCGGCGGGCCGCCCGGATGACCTCCTTCATGAGCCGGATGACCGCCGGGTGGGCCGCCGAGTAGAGGCTGGCCACCCGCTCGTTGGTCCGGTCCACGGCCAGGGTGTATTGCACGAGGTCGTTGGTGCCGATCGAAAAGAAATCCACTTCCCGCGCAAAGGTGCTGGCCATGATGGCCGCGGCCGGCGTCTCGACCATGATGCCGACGGGGATCTCCCGATCGAATGGCACGCCCTCGTCGGCGAGGTCCTCCATCACATCGCTGAGGATCATCCGCGCCTGGCGGTGCTCCAGGGGGTTGGTCACGAGCGGGAACATCACACGCACGGGGCCCAGCGCGCTGGCGCGAAGGATCGCGCGCAGCTGCTTCTTGAACCCCGGCAGGTGCTGCAGGCTGTGGCGGATGCTGCGCGCGCCGAGCGCTGGGTTCCGCTCCGGCTGGGCCGCCTGCTCGAGGGTGTACTTGTCGGCGCCGATGTCGAGCGTGCGGATGGTCAGCGGCTTGCCCGCGAGGATCTCGACACTCTCCTTGTAGGCCTGGAAGTGCTCCTCTTCGGTCGGTTCGTGGTCGCTGGCGAGGTAGAGGAACTCGGTGCGGAAGAGCCCGACGCCGTCGCCGCCGTGCTCGAGCACGCTTCGGATCTCATGGGGGAACTCGATGTTGCCCCACAGCCGGATGCGCTCGCCGTCCTTGGTGACAGCCGGCTGCACCGCCAGCTCGCGCAGGCTGAGCCGGAAAGTGCGCATCCGCTCGGTGTAGGTCTCGTACTCGCGGACGGTGCCCTCATCGGGATCGAGGATCACGAGGCCGTGATCGCCGTCGATGATGACGGTGTCGCCCTCCTCGGCGACCTCGCTCACGCCGCCCAGACCGACGACCGCCGGGATGCCCAGGGCGCGCGCGACGATCGCCGTGTGGCTCGTCCGACCGCCGGTGTCGGTGGCGAAGGCGACGACCTTCTCACGATCGAGGCTCGCGGCTTCGCTGGGGGTCAGCTCGCTGGCGATCACCACCGCCGAATCGCCGAAGGCCTTGAGGCGCGTGCTTCGCTCGCCCATCAGGTGGCGCAGCACGCGCCGCTCGAGGTCCCAGACATCATCCACTTTCGTCGAGAAGGTGGCGTCGCCCATCGAGCCGAAGCGCTCGGCGAGGCGCTGGAACTCCACGCTGACCGCGTACTCGGCGGTGACGCGCTCGTGTTCAATGTGCTCGCGGATCGGGTCGACCAGCGTGGGGTCGGCGAGCATGCCCAGGTGGAAGGCGAAGATCTTCGCCGCCTCGCCCCCGAGTTCGGATTCGGTGCGGACGCGCTGGGCGTCGAGTTCCTCGATCGATTCGCGCAGGGCCTCATCGAGGCGCGCGACCTGGCGCGCAACCTGCCCCTGGCCGATCGGGCGGCGCGGGATCCGCTTGCGCGTGTAGTCGAGCACGAACACGCGCCCGATCACCACGCCCGGCGAAACTGGGATGCCCTGGAAAGTCTCCATCGGTCGTCCGTGCCGTCCACCGCGGGGCGCGAGGGGCGCGGCCCACACAGGTCGGGCCGGGACGCATCGCGCCGGGGGGGACGCCCGGAGCGAGAAAGCGCCGGCGCGTCCGTGCCAAAGGGCCCATGCTACCGCCCCGCCGACGACCCCGCGACGCCTGCACAGGGGCCTCCACAGCGCCGCCGGCGGCCCCCCACCGCGCCGCCGGCGATGTCAGGCGAATCCCTCATCCTTGACTCGCCCCCTCGCCGATGCTCCAATGACCGAAGCAGAGTGCCCCCGGCCCCTTCTTCCGAGGCGGGGCGGCCCCGAGGGTCGCCCGAGGCCGGACACGATCAGAACCCGATCAAAATGCCCACGCTGACAGGCATCCTTGAATGGCCTGAGCGCGCGGAGGGTCGCATTCGCCAGTTCGGCGACGGCTTCATCGAAGCGCCCGACGACCCCTTCGTGCCCACGGCCCTCGCCGACAGGTACCCCCTGCGCAACGCGCTGGAGGTGACCGTCGAAGTCGTCGACCGCAAGCCGCGCCGCCGGCGCGGGCGATCGGGCGGCGGCTCGCGCCCGGCGCGCCCCGTCGTCGACGAGGTGATCTCGATCGAGGGCCTCGCGCCCGACGACTTTGCGAAGCGCAAGGCCTTCGAGGACCTGACCGTCATCGACCCGCAGCCCCGCTACACGCTGGAGCACCCGGGCTGCGCCGACGCGTGCCGATTGATCGACCTATTCTGCCCGATCGGGCGCGGGCAGCGCTCGCTGATCGTCTCGCCCCCCAAGGCGGGCAAGACGACGCTCCTGAAGAACATCGCCAGCGGGCTCGCGGCCAACTATCCCGACGTCGAGGTGTACGCCCTGCTCATCGATGAGCGCCCCGAAGAGGTCACCGACTTCCGGCGCAGCGTGCCCTGCCACGTCGTCGCCAGCAGCAACGACCACACC
>JBICHM010000141.1:0-5467 GCA_043101835.1 Phycisphaerales bacterium
GGCGCGGTGGTCGTGCGCGACCGCCTGCTCGCGACGAAGATGCAGGAGGCTCTCGCCGACGGTCGCGCCGCATATGCGGAGGGCGACTACGTGCGCGCGATGGAGCGCCTCGGCTTCTACGTCGGACGCGCCGATCTCGGCTCGCCGGCGGCCGACGGCGAAGCGGTCTACATGCTTGCCGATGCGCGATTCCGCGAGCCGATGGCGCGGAGTCAGCACCTCGTCCGCGCCGCGGGCCTCGCGCGCACCGCGCGCCAGCTGATGCCTGACGACCCGCGCCCGCTCCGGCTCCTCATGCAGGTCTATCCCGCGATGGGCGCGGCCCACGAGACGCTCGATGTCGCCGAGGCGATGCTCGCGATGGCGCCGGGCGACCAGGACGCGATGCTGCTCCGCACCCTCGTGCTTCGCTCCACAGGTCGTCGCGCCGAGGCGATGGAGTCGGCCCGCGCGATGCTCGAGGCGCACCCCGACAGCAACGCCGCCCGCTCCGAAATCGTGCAGCTCATGTCGCTCGACGGCGCAGATGAGGACGAGATCCTCGCCTTTGCCCAGGGGCAGGTCGACGCCAATCCCGACGACATCGGCGCACACCTCATCCTCGCCCGGCTGCAGATGACCTTCGGCCATCGTGACGACGCCCTCCGCACGATGCAGGTGGCGCGCGAACTGGAAATCACCACCGCAGGGGAGCTGGAGAACACGGTCGAGCTCTTCGACCGGATCGGCGTGCGCGAAGCGGGCGATGCGTCGAACTCCGTCATGGCCGCCGATGCGCTGCTCGAGCGGTTCGAGGCCGACTCCGCGCTTGGCCAGGCGGCTGCGCGCATCGGCGCCGAGCGACTCTGGCGGCGCGGGCAGACCGACGCGGCCATGGAGCAGATCGCGCCGTTGGTCGCCAACCCCGAGACCGCCGCCGACGCCACGCTCGGCCTCGCGGCGGTCTTCGCAATGGAGACCGGCGTCGCCGATTCGGCGGAGGCGTTCCGCGAGGCGCTGCGATCGCGTTCGACGACCGAGGCGCGCCACTGGTCGGCGCTGCTCGCCGGCCGGCGGGCGCTGCAGGACGGTGAGTACCTCGAGGCGATCGACCGGCTGGATGAGGCCGAGCAGATCGGCCAGACGCCCCGTCTCGACCTCACGAACTACTGGAAGGGCGTCGCCTACGCGCTGCAGGAGCAGCGATTGGAGTCGCTCGATGCGTATCTCGCCGCGGCGCAGGCGGCGCCCACCTGGCAGATGGCGCGGGCCGCGGCCATCATCTCGCTGCTGCGCACCCGCCGGATTGACGACGCGGCGATGCAGGCGGCTCAGTTCGGCTTTATGTCCCCGAACACCGAGTTCAGCGCCGAGCTTGGTTTCGCCGTCGCGCGTCTCTACGCGGAGGTCGCCCAGGAAGGCGGCGCGACGATCCGGGGCGGGTCACGCCTCAGCGCCGCCGACGCGACGCAGGCACTGCAGGCGCAGGCCGAGAGCGTGCCTGAAAGCGGCGACCTCGCCAGTCTGTACGCCGTCGCGCTGCTGGGCGTCGACCGCGCGGACGACGCCCAGGCCGAGATCGATCGCATGATCGAGCGCGGCATTGCGCCGAGCCCCAACATCTTCCGCCGGCTCTATGACGCCGCGGACGGGCGAGGCCTCACCGGTCTCGACCGGCTCACCGCGATGATGGCCGAGGGCGAGGCGCCCGGCCCGGACATCGTCTTCATCCGCGCGATCGACGCCGCGGAAGCCGGGCGCGTCGACGAGGGACGGGCCATGTTCCGGGAGGCGCTCGCGCAGGCGAGCGACGAGGAGCGGCTCGCCTTCGAGCGGGCGCAGGCGCGCTTCCTGCTGCGCGTGAACACAAGCGAGGGCGTCGAGGCGCTGGCGCGCCTGGCGACCGAGCACCCGTCGAACCCGATCGTGCAGATGGACCTGCTCAACGCCGATCCCGCCTGGACCGACGAGCGAGTCATCAGTGACGCGGTCACGCGTCTGGGCGCCGCGACCAACGAAGGCGTGCCGTTCCAGATCTTCGACGCGCGCCGCCTCCTGACGTTCCTCCCCGAGGACGGGACCGCGCGGGAACGCGCCATTGCGTCGGCCTTCGAGCGACTCGGGCGCCTGCTGCGCACCGAGCCGCCTGTCGTCGACGCCCTCGTGCTCGGCGCCGAGGCCGAACTGCTCGGCGGCGACCGCGCCGGAGCCGTCGAGTACTTCGAGCGCGCCGTCGAGTATCAGCCGGACCGACTCGGGCTCTACCCGCGCCTGATCGAGCTGCTCCAGGCCGCCGGGCGCAGCGAGGAGGCCGAGCGCCGGCTGCGCGACTTTGTGCAGCTCGAGAACCTCGCGGAGCAGGAGCGCCGCCGGCGCGTCGAACTGCTCATGCGTCAGGGACTCTGGACCCTCGCCGTGGAGGACGCCGCGGACCTCGCCGCCGATGGCGACTGGCTCGATCTGCAGCTCCTGGCGCGCGCCAGGCAGGGCGCCAACGATCTCGACGGCGCCGCCGACGCGTACCAGCGCATGCTCGCGACCGGCGAAGCATCGACCGACGCTGTGCTGGACGCCGCCGGGTTCTTCGGCCAGCGTGACTCCTTCGAGGCCGGGCTCGCCGTGCTCGACGCCCTGCCCGATCGGCTCACCCCCGAGCAGCGCCGTTTGCAGGAGGCGGCCTACCACCAGGATCGCGGGCGCACCGACGAGGCGCTGCGCCTGACGCGGAGCGCCGTCGAGGAGTTCGGCGGGGCCGAGTCGTGGGGAGAGCTCATCCGCATGCTGATTCTCGCCGGGGCGGGCGACGAAGCCCGGGCGGCGCTCGCCGCGGGCATCGAGGCCCACCCAGACGACCCGCTCCTGACGACGATGGCTTCCCTGCAGGATTCGGGCGGCGCATCGCTGACCTCCGCCCAGGCCGCGGCCCTGCTGGGTTCGCCGACCGGTGATTTCCGCGCCGAGACCGTGCGCGCCGTCGTCGACGCCGTGCGCACGCTCCAGAGCGACCGCAACGCCGGCATCGCGGCGCTCCGCGCCGTCGTCGCCGATCAGCCGACCTTCTTCCAGGCGCGCCAGAACCTCGTCTCGGCGCTGTTGCAGGTGCCCGAGGGCGTGGAGGTCGCAGACGCGCAGCGTGCGCGCGAGCTGGAGGAGGCGCTCGGCGTCGCGCAGGAAGGCATGCTCGTGCAGCCGACGAATGCGCGCGCCGCACAGATGGCCTACGAGGTCGCCGCGGTTCTCGGACGGCGCGACCTCGCGCTCGTCGCGGCGCGGGAGTGGCGCGAGCGTCAGTCGCTCGACACGTTCCTTCCCGACGCGTCGATCGCCGACCTTCTGCTGCAGGAAAGGCGGGCGAGTGAGGCGCTCACCACGCTCGCCCCGCATCGTGATCGCATCATCAGTGAAGCCTCCGAACAGCGCCAGCAGGGGATCGACCTGCTCGGACGGGCTCTCGCGGCGGCGGGGCGCGCCGAGGAAGCGCATGCGTTGCTCTGGGGTCGAGTGCAGGCTTCGCCCGACGCATGGCTGCCGGTCTACCTGCGCGTCGCCAGGGCGCTGAACGACGCCGCAACGATCGACAGCTGGGTGACGCGCGTCGAGCCGCTCGCCACGGCGCCTGCCAACCGGTTGGCGCTGGCCGACGTCGCGTTCCAGGGCGCGAATCTCGAGCCGACCGATGCGCGCTTCCAGCGCGTGATCGACCTCGCCTCGCCGCTTGCCGGGGGCGAGGTCAACAGCCTCGGCGCGATGATGCTCTGCGGCGTGAGCGCCGAGCAGCTCGAGGATTTCGACCAGGCAATGGAGTGGTACCGACGCGCTGTGGCGGCCGGCGCCCGAGAGCCGATCGCCTACAACAACCTCGCGTTCCTCTCGTACGACGCGGGAGGCTCGATCGAGGAGGCGATCGAACTCGCCCAGCGCGCCGTCGAGTTCGGCGAAGAACAGAATCGCGCCCCGGCTGAGCAGGCGATCTTCCATGACACGCTGGCCGAGATCCTGCTCGACGCCGAGCGCGCCAGCGAGGCGGAACGCCACGCCCGACGCGCGGTCGAACTCTCGCCCGGTGAGGCTCGGTACCGCCTCAACCTCGCGCAGACCCTGATCGCGCTGGACCGAGTCGACGAGGCCCAGCGCGAGGCCACGGCCGCCGAGACGCTGCTCGGGCAGACCGGCGATCAGACGCTCCTGGACCGGCTGCGGCGCGTCCGCGACGAGATCCGCGCGCGCGGCTGACACAACCAACGACGACATGTTCCCTCGCCGGCCCGCGCCGGCGATCCACGAGGAGGAAGCAATGCGAGGGGTGATCCTGGCCGGTGGTCTCGGCACGCGCCTGCGTCCGCTGACGCTGGTGACCAACAAGCACCTGCTGCCGGTCTACGACCGGCCGATGGTCTACTACCCGATCCAATGTCTGCTGAACGCAGGCATCGACGAGATCCTGCTCGTCACCGGCGGCGAGCACGCCGGCGACTTTCTCAAACTCCTGGGCAACGGCAGGGCGCTGGGCATCCGCGACCTGCACTACACCTACCAGGAGGGGGAGGGCGGCATCGCCGACGCGCTCAAACTCGCAGAGGACTTTGCCGACGGGGGCAAGATCGTCGTTGTCCTGGGCGACAACATCATCGAGAAGAACATCAAGCACGCCGTCGCTGATTTCTTCACCCAGCGATCCGGCGGCAAAGTCCTGCTCCAGGAGGTCCCCGATCCGCACCGCTTCGGCGTGGCGCGCATGGAGGGCGACAAGATCGTCGAGATCATCGAGAAGCCCAAGGATCCCCCCAGCAACCTCGCCGTCACCGGCATCTACATGTACGACAACGATGTCTTCGACTTCGCGCGCGATCTCAAGCCCAGCGCCCGGGGCGAGCTCGAAATCACCGACGTCAACAACGCCTACCTCCAGCGAGGCGACCTGAGCGCGAGCGTCCTCGAGGGCTGGTGGACCGACGCCGGCACCTTCGACAGCCTGCTCCGGGCCGGTCGTCTCGTCGCCGACGGCGGGGCAAACAAGCTCGACTGACGCCGCCTCCCGCAAGACCGACCACACCGGCGCACGCCGAGCCCCGAGGCTCGGCGTGCGTTTCGTTTTGGTGCAGCTCGCTCCGTTCCGGGGTAAATACCAGGCAAAGTCGCCGAGTCCCCCCTTGATCAGCGGCCCCACATTGCGTCATACTGTGCGTTCACGTCACGTCGCTGCAGATGGGAGTCTGGAGCGATACCAAGAGAGGGACGCGGCCTTTGTCGCGCCGCAGAGGGGATTTGAGACATGAAGGTCCATCGCTCCGGCCTGATCGCCGTTGGCGCGTTTGCGTTCGCGGGCGCCGCGAATGCCGGTTCGCTCCTGCAGATCGATCTGAACAGCCTGACGGCGACGGCGTCGTCGGCGGGCTTCAGCACGTCGTTCACGGGCACGATCTCGCTGTCGCACGACGGCAACTCGACCCTGAACGGCATCAAGATCAACGGCACAACGCAGACGATC
>JBICHM010000142.1:0-3230 GCA_043101835.1 Phycisphaerales bacterium
CCGCGGCGTTGTACTCGGCGCGCGAGACGGCCCCGAACGCGCCATCCGGACCGCGGTTCACCCACCATCGCTCCTCGAGGAGGCGACCGTCGGAGGCGCCGGCGAGCGCATCGATCGAGAGCGGTCGATTCGCACACGCGCCGAAAGACATCACGACGATGAGCAAGGCGAGGGTGCGCACAATTCACTCCGGCGGTTCGTAGCGCGCCATCGACGCACGGATGGCCTCGAGCGCATCGGTGCGCCCGGACCATCCCTGCGTCTCGACATGCTTGCCTTCGAGCTGCTTGTACGTGGCGAAGAAGTGCTCGACCTCACGCAGGAAGTGCTTCGGCACATCCTCGAGTTCGCGGAACTCCTCGAAGAGCGGGTCGGTGTTCGGGACGCCGAGGATCTTGAAGTCAGGGTCGCCGCCGTCGGTCATCTTGAAGAGGCCGATGACACGCGTTTCGATGAGGCAGCCGCTGAAGGTCGGGTCATTGACCATCACGAGCACATCGAGGGCGTCGCCGTCTTCGGCGAGCGTGCGCGGGATAAACCCGTAATCGCCCGGGTAGTGGCTGGAGGAATAGAGGTAACGGTCGAGGCGGATGAAGCCGGTGGCCTTGTCGACCTCGTACTTGTTGCGCGAGCCCTTGGGGATCTCGACGACGGCGTTGACGACCTCGGGCGCGCCGTCGCCGACGGGCACATTGGTGAGCCAGACGCGGTCGCGCCGGCGTTCAAAGGAGTCGGGCATGGCGTGAGCGTACCGCGCGCCGGTCAGACCGTCGCGGCGTCCTCGACCGTAACCGGGGTCGTCACCGAGTTGGCGATGAAGCAGTGGTGGTGGGCCTTGTCGTGCAGGTCGCGGAGAGCGCCGGCGTCGGGGGCGTCACCGTCGAACTCGATCCTCGGGCGGAGCGTGACGGCGGTCATGGCCATGCGTCCGTTCTCGAGTTTGCCCAGTTCACCCGTGGCCTCGTCGGTGTAGCGGTTGACGACGAAGCCGCGCTTCGCGCAGAGCGCGAGGAAGGTGAGCATGTGGCAGCTGGAGAGTGACGCGACGAAGGCCTCCTCGGGGTTGGCGAGCGCGGCGTCGCCCATGTAGTCGGGCGCCGCGGACCCGCGCAGCGTCTGCCCGCCGCCGAAGGTCCAGGTGTGGTCGCGGTTGTAGGTCTTGACGGTGAAGTCGTCGCTGGTGCGGGTCCAGTCGATCGTGGCGTTGTGGGACATGTCGGTGCTCCTCAGCGGTGTGCCGCCGGCAAGGCTCTGCGTGCCGGTGCGATAGGGTAGGAGCGCCGATGGCGCGCCGACCCGCTGTCAGGGCACGAGCGTCTCGAGGGCGACCTCGACATCCAACGACTCACCGGCGCGCAGCACGGCGAGGGTCATCCGCTCGGCGTGCGGGTTGCGCATCCGTTCGAAGAGGCAGCCGAGGTCGGCGAGGGGGACGCCGTCCACCGCGTAGATCATGTCGCCCACGCGCAGGCCGGCGCGCTCGGCGGGGCCGCGGTCGAGCATGTGCACGATCTCAAGCGCCGCGGCGCGAGGGTGGTAGGACGCGCCGAGACTGCGCACGGGCTCCATGCGCACCGGCGCCTGGACACCGGTCGTCATTCGCACGCGCCGGTTCTCCTGGTCAAAGGTGAGCGTCATGGTGCGCAGCAGCTTCGTGCCGACGAGCTGCGTGCCGTCGGTGAGGTCGGTGATGGGATCGTCGAAGACCACGGGGCCGATCCGCACCGTCGCATCGATCCGCCCGGTCTCGCGCATCTCGAGACGATCGAAGCGCATCGCGGCGCTGATCGGCTTCGGCTCCACGTCCCACCGGAGCGAGCGCGTCGGCTTGAGTGTGAGCTCACCGCTGGAGCCGCTGTCGATGAGGATGTCGCGTTGGCGGTCGCCGATGTTGGCGCGGATGAAAGGCCGACCGTCGCCGCGGTACCGGAAGACCTCGCGCCCGTCCGGCGGGGGCAGCTCCCCCACCGCGACGCGCATCTCGCGCTTCGGGTAGTCGAGCGTGACAAGCACATCGTCGAAGGCGTCGTAGCCGAGGATGCCGTCGAAGGGCCGGTTCAGCGCGTGGCCGATGTGGTCGAGTTCGTTCACGCGCGCCGCGAGCCGATTCCAGGTGACCGGGCCCGCGGCGGCCTCGTGGATCGTCAGTCGCGTCCCCGGTTTGAAGCGCCGCCCGGTGACGCGCTCGATCGCGTCAGGGTCGATCGAACTCGTCGATGCGCCGGTGTCGAAGAGGAGGCGCAGCGTGCGTCCCTCCGCGTCCTCCGGCGCTCCGTCGCGCGGCGCGAGTGTGATCGGCACGATGAAGAAGTCGACGCACATCTCCGTTGGGACGACATGCTCGCGCCCCTCCTCTGCGCGCGCGGACGACACTGAGATCGCCAGGAGCGACAGGATCAGCAGCAATCGCATTCGCACGAGACGACCTCCCACGCATCAGGAATCAGCGGAACCCGCCCGATGATGCGGATTCCGCCCGATTCAGTTGCGTGGCGCGATCAGCCGGGCGTGTGGCCGGACGGATACGACTGCCAGAGGACGTGGAGGATCATCCACTTCCCGTCTTCCTTGATGAGGTGGATGTGGTCGAGCCCCCACGCGGCGTAGAGGCCGACGGCGGCCGTGCGGTCCCACTGGTCGTGGATGACGATGCGCTTCGGGGCATCCGCGGGGATCTGACCGTCGGTGTTGTAGGTCGCCGCGAGATTGCGCAGCTGGTCGAAGGTCATCGGCATCGGCGTGGTCTCGCCGGTCTCAGCATCGGTCCAGTAGCCGAACTTCACGAGGTCGGGGTGCACGCTGCGGTCGATGAGTTCGGGCTTCACCTCGTAGATGCTCTCGACGTAGTCGAGGACAGCTCGCTCGATGGCCGCGCGGTCGACGTCGTTCTTCTGCGCCGTCGCGTGGAAGGCGAGCGCAAGCGTGATGGCGACGCCGAGCGTCGCCCCGAGGATGGTCGTGCGAAGACGCATGTACTGCTCCCGTCGTCGGCGCCGGCGCCGACTGCAGTGGTCTATCGATTCGAGCTGGCGCGGCTGCAATCCGGCGCCGGCCCCGCCAGAGCGTACAGCGAAGCCGCGATGGGCATCGCGCCATCCCGCACCACTGGCACAACCGCGCGCCGGTATCCCGCGCCCTCAAAGGCGTCGAGGCGAGGCCAGTGGTCGGGGAGCGCGGCGGATTCGAGCACATGCACCGGGACGCGCGGGGCGCCCCGGCGGGGGACGATC
>JBICHM010000143.1:0-6545 GCA_043101835.1 Phycisphaerales bacterium
CGCGACCGGTCGCCACCGATCGCCATGGCACCCGACGACCGCGCCGAGGCCGCGGCCCCCATGCCTTACCTCCGCGCCGGGGGGACCGCCGCAGCCCAACGCCTCGCATCAGCGCTCGCGCGGTCGATCTACCGTCGCGCTGTGCTCGAGTGGCGCGCCGCGCAGCGCAGCGCCGCCGGGCTGCAGGCGGCCGCCGAGCGCGTCGCGTCCATCGGCGCCCGACTGCTCGAGGGCGACGATCTCCCGGCCGGCGCCGAGGCGCGCCTCGCGATCGAGGCGGGCGTCGCCGAGGCCTGGTTTGACATCTGGCGCACGAATGGCGCCATCGCGTCGCGCGCCGAGGCGCTCACCCGTCACGAGGCGCTCGCGGATGCCGGCGTGACCGATCCCGGCGTGCTTCGCCGCCTCGCAACCCTCGCCGAAGATGCGGGGCGCGTCGAAGGTGCTATCGAGGCCTGGCGAACGCTTGGCGCGGGGATCGACCGGTCCGACCCGGCATGGTTCGAAGCGCGCTGGGAACTCGTGCGCCTTGTCGCCTCCGTTGACGCCGACCGCGCCCGCGCGCTGCTCGATCAGCACGCGATCCTGTATCCCGACTACGGCCCGGCGCCGTGGGGGCAGCGCCTGCACGACCTCCACCTCCAGTTGGAGGCCGGATCGTGAGCGAGTTGACACCGGTAGAGCGATTCTTCGGGCTCAGCGCCACGCGCGGGCCGTTCGATCTGCTCGGGCTGCTTCCCGGCCACGTGCCGGAGGAGCGCGTGCTCGAGGCGCTCCGCCGTCGCCTGCAGCGCCTCGATGACCATCCGCACGCGCGCTCGCTCGAGGCAGACGAGGCCCGCCTCGCGCTGCACACCGCGGCGGCGCAGCTGCTCGATCCCGTTGTGCGCGCGCACATCATCGAGCACATCGAAGGGGGTGAGGACGGGTCCGCTGGGCGCCCCGCGGCGCCGCCTGATCTCGCCGCGCCCCCGACGCCCGCGCCAGCGCGTCGGCCCGAGCCGGCCGATGCGCGCCTCGGCGAGTTTCGCGAGGCGTCGTTTCTGCTTGTCCGCGGGGGCGGCGGCTGGAATCGGCGGTCGCTCCATCGCGTCGCCGCGCTCGCGCACGCCTATGGCCTCTCTGCAGAAGAGGTCCGACGCGCCTTCCACATGCAAGGCGCACCGGGGGCGCCCCGCCCTCGATGGCCCGGCCCGGTCGCGCCGGTGCGCCCCGCGACCGACGCGCCGCGCGCACGAAAAGCCCCGGCCTCACCCGTTCCGGCGGTGATCGGCACGCTGACCGGCGTCGCCATCATTGTCGTCCTGACCGCAGTCGTGCTGACGCCGGTGACCGGGCGCACCGAGCGCAGCGCGCCCGAACCGGAGGCGCCGGTCCAGCCGGAGGATCGTCGGCGCGCAGAAGCGCAAGCAACGCCGACGGATCCGGGCGGACCGATCGCGATCGTCAACGAAGGCAACGTGTTCGAGACGCTCTCGCGCAGTGTGTCGATGGCGCCGGATGATCCGGGCGAAGCGGCGTGGCGCTTCGAAGCGGCCGTGGAGTGGATCGCCGACCACTGGCCCGCGTACTCGTTGCCGCGGCGCGACGAGGCGCTCGCGGGCGTCGCGGCGTTCCTGCACGCGACGCCCGCCGGCGGCAGCGCGCGCCGACGCGCGGTGCAGGCGATCGGCGACGGCGCAACGAGGCTCGCAGCGGACGGCGCCCCATCTACCGGCGACCTGACCCCCGGCGCATGGTCGGTGGGGGTCCTGAACGCGCTCTCGCGCGATCGCGAACTCGACGCGGCTCTGCAACTCGAACTGCGCGGGCGCATCGTCGCCGCCGTCGGCCAGGCGATGCCGGAGGACGCCTCATTCCAGGCCGGTGTGCTCAGCGCGATGCGCGCGGTCGTCGGTGATCTCGTCGGCGCGTCCGGTGAGCGCCTGGCGCAGGCGGAGAGCGTGTCGCTCTGGCAGGAGTGGGGGCAGGTGCTCGACGCCGCGAGCGCGGGGTCGCGCGCCAGCGCCGCGCGCCGCCACGCGCTCCTGCTCGACGCCTCGCAGCGATTGCTCCTCGAAGGCCCGTCGCCGGCCGACAACCCCGCGGCACGTGTTGGGCTGACCGCTGCGCTCGCGCGCCTGGCATGGGGGCCATCGTCGCTGAGCCCGGAGATCCGAGCCGCCGGCGCCCGACTCGTTGCGTGGTTCGACGATGAGGCCATCCCCACGCGCGATCTCGCCGTCGCCACCGAGTGGCTCGCCACCGAGGCCAACGCACCCGGCGTGACGTTCGCAATGGTGATCCCGCGCTCGGCCTCGCGCGAGACGCGCGCCGCCTATCGCGACCGATACGCGGAGGCGTGGGGGCTCGCGTCGGCGGAAGACCGCACGAGCCTGGAAGCCGCGTGGAGCGCCGCGGCTCGCGCCGAGCACGCGCTCGTGGGGCGCGAGGTCGGCGTGGCGGCGTCGATCGCCCGGGCCGCAACGCTCGCGCGTCTCAACGAGGCCGGCGCGCTCCGGTGGCGACGCGAAACCGATCGCGCACGACGGCTGATCGACAACCCCTCAGGCCCCGTTGAACGCGCCTTCGACACCAGCGGCGACGGCAGGCGCCTCGACCCGGGTGGGCGCGACACCGACTGGGTGGTCGCATTCATCGCCGGCCCGTCGAATGAGTCCGCGCGCCTCGCGGCGCTCGCGGATCTGGAGCGCCGCGGCGGGCCGCTGAGCCGCGTCGAGGGCGATGTGCTCGCCGAGGCGGCGCTCTGGGGCGCGCCGGCTGAGGTCCGCCGGCGCGCGCAATGGCTCGTGCGCGAGCACGCCGATGACCCGGCGCTCGTCAACGGCGTGCTCGAATCGCTCCCGCGCGCTCCGAAGACGCGCCAGACCGCCGACCTGCTCGAGGAGATCGCCGGCGCTGCGCTGCCCGGCCCCGGTGATCCGGACTTCGAGATCGCCGCCCGTCGGGCGCTGGTCAGCCGCCTGCTCGAATTGCTCGCGGGCGAAGGGGAACTCGGCGTCATCGATCGGCTCGGCGCACTCCTTGCGTCGTCGTACGTGGTTCGGGCCGGTGTGGAATCGCCTGCGCGGACCGCGGAGGCGGGGGCGCCGCCGGCGATCGACGCGCCGGCCGCGCAGAGCTTGGCGCTGACGCCCGCGCAGGGCGCTGAAGCGCTCCGCACCGCGTGGGAGCGCGAGGCGACGCGATACAGCCCGAACCCCTACGCGCCCCGCTCGATTGACGAGATCCGGCGACGACGCGAAGCGCGCCTCCGCCTTGCCGGCGGCGCGGTGCAGGTATTCGTGGCCGAGCAGGTCGCGATCGCCGAACTGATGGCGGCGGTAGTGTCGGCCGAGCGTCCCGACGCCGCGGGGGAGGTCGAGCGAATCCTTGAGCTGTACGACGAAGCGCGGCGCAGCGCACAGCACATCGGACAGCAACTGGAAGCCGGCGAGGACGCCATGCTGCAGCTCTGGGCGATCCGGTTCGGCGAGGCGGCGTTCGGTCCGCCACGCGCCGGGGGAGGCGGGCGATGATCGGACGAGCATTCAATCGGCTGGCGGCACGGGCGCTGCTCGCGTTGGCGATCGCTCTCTGGGCAGCGCCGGCGTCGCGCGCGGAGGTCGTCGGTCTTGAACAGCGCCTCGGCGCGCTCACGCCGTCGGAGCCGATGGACTACTTTCGCCTCGCGGAGGAAGTGGCGTACGAGTCCCCGACGCCGGAAGGCGCACAGCTCGCGCGCCGCCTGTACCTGCTCGCGTACCTGCTCGACGAACAGCGGGGCGGACCGCTCGCGCTCGGATCCAGCGTATGCCTGGCGATCGCCGACCTTGCGCCATCGAGCGAGGAGCGGGAGTGGTTGCTTGCGCTCGCGCGTGTGCTCGACGATGGCGACGCGACGCTGCGATGGCCCGTCGCCGACACGATCGCGCCGCCCGAGGAGGACCGCGCCTTCTGGCTCGCCACCGCGCTTGGCGAGTATCGCGCGGGGCGCTACCGGCAGGCGTCAGACCTCCTCGACGACGCCGACCTGCTCGCGATGCTCGAGCGGTTCGAGGGGCTCCTGCCCGGGGGCGCCAACGCGATCCTCACCGAGCTGCGCGCGAGCCAGCCCGTCTGCCGCGAGTGCCGCAACCGGCGCGTCGTCCGCAGCGAGACCGACCCGTCGGGGGGCGCCCGCCTCTGCTACACCTGCCAGGGCGACCCCGGCCCGCGCCTGCCGGCCGGCGAACTCGTCCGCCACCTGCGTCTCGAGACGCTGCTGCTGCGCGGCGATCAGCGGTCGTGGTCGGCCCAACTCGTCGTCGACAACGCCGAGCCCCTCCGCGCCGTCGACCCCGCCGAACTGCCCGCGTGGTTCGGCGTCGACGCCGCTCGGCCGCTCTATCGCGATGGCGCGTGGGTTGGCGACGGGAGGCCCGCGGACCCCGGCGAGGCGCCGACACCGGTCGACCCCTCCGACGCCGGCGCGTAGCATGACCGCTTACACGCACGCGCCTGGGCCGCACCCTCTCGGGCCGGAGACGAACGAATGACCGACACCGAGCAGACCAACGCCCCCGACCTCGCCGGGCTCACCGACGCCGATGTCGCCAGCGCGACGGTGCTGATCGTGGACGACCATGAGCAGAACCTCGAACTCCTCCAGGCTTACCTCGAGGACCTCGGCTGCGAGGTGGTGGGGGCGCGCGACGGCCTCGAGGCCATCAGCGCTGTCGAGCAACGCCGCCCCGACATCGTCATCCTCGACGTCATGATGCCCCGCATGAGCGGGTTTCAGGTCTGCGAGAAGATCAAGGCCGATCCCGCGACGCGCGACATCCCCGTCGTCATGGTCACCGCGCTCAACGAGGTCGCCGATGTCGAGCGCGCCGTCGAGAGCGGCGCCGACGACTTTCTCACCAAGCCGGTGCACAAGATCGAGCTGCTGACGCGCGTGCGCTCGCTCCTGCGCGTGCGCCTGCTCAAGCGACAGCTCGACCAGGCCCTCAACCGGATGAAGGACCTCACCGGCGGCGAGGGGCGCCGGGGCTGACCGGCGGGCCGGTCATTCGGCCGATTCGCGACTCAGGATGCCCACCGTGTCGCCGGGGCGGACCCACACCGACCCGCGCGGCTCATCCGCGCACGCCAGGTGACGCAGGTACAGGCGCAGCGCCTCGTCGCGGAAGCGGTTCAGAAACTCCAGCGTCGCCCCCGGATTGCGCGTCCGGATGCGGTCGATCAGCTGGTCGCGATGCATCAGGCGAAGCTCAGCGCTGCCGTCGGCGTACGAACTCGAGAATCCCACCATGGTGTCGGAGCCCTCTTGCAGGTCCACCGGTGCGCCCTCCCACAGGCCCCGGCCGGAGCCGAGGTGATCGGACGGCCCGAGAACCCGCCATGAGGCCGGCGCCCGCGGCCCGGGGTATCGGACCTCCCAACGTCCCATCACACGCAGGTGATCCGACGCTTGTTGCGCACCCGCGGCGCTCGCCCCGGGCGCGCACGCCCGATAGCCTTCGCACCCCATGCCTGTCGCCCTGCTCCATCCCGCGCCCGCCGACGCCCCGCCCGGCGTCGCCGGCGTCGTGCGCACCGGCGACGAGACGATCGCCTGGTGGCTCGAGCGCGCCGCGCTGGGAGGCGAAGCCGAGGCCTTCGACGCGCTCCTGGTCCACGAGGAGGCGCCCCGCCTGCTGATGGCCTGGTCCGGCGGGCTGGGGGACGGCCTGTTCGACCGATCACCCCGAACCTGGATGACACCCGGACGGGACGCGCTCAGCGACGCGTGCGAGCGCCTGTCGCCGCTGCTCGAAGGCGCCGGGCGTCGCCTGTTGCTGCGGACGCACTGCCGCCACGTGCTCAGCGACGCCCCGGCCTGCGCCGCGTTCGCCAAGGCCCGGGCCGGCGGGCCGCTGGCTGTCGCGCTCGACCCGGCCTCGATGCTCGAGTCCTCGATGCTCGGGGGCGTGGAGGACCATCTCGAACGCCTCTTCGCCCTCGCGGCCCCGCACGCCGAGGCGATCGTCGCGATGCAGGTCGTCCCACCCTCCGGCGCCGACCCCGATGCGCTGCCGCGCGCGGCGCGCACCGGCGTCTTCGACAGCGCACGCTACGGCGAACTGCTCCGCTCACGCCCCGATCAGCTGACAATCGTCGCGGGGCCGGACCCCGCCGGCCTGGCGGCCGACCTGGGCCTCGCACGGCCGGGCTGAGGGTTCCGGCCCCCTCGGCTACACTTGGCTTGTCACCGATCGATCCGACCCCCGCCGACGCCGGAGGACGCATGCCTCGCCAGCCCAACCTCGACCACCCGACCTTCGCTCGCGTCAAGGAAGCCTTCCCCAACAAGCGCTTTCGCGCGACCGAGTTCCGGGGCCAGTCCACGCTCATCGTCGAGCCCGAGGACCTGCACGAGGTCATGGCCTTCCTCCGCGACGACGAGGCCACGAAGTACAACTTCCTCAGCGATGTGATCGGCGTCGATTACCTGAACTACCCCGCCGACACGCCGGGCCGGTTCGGCGTGATCTACAACCTGATCTCCTTCGAGCGCGACGACCGCTTCTTCGTGAAGGCCT
>JBICHM010000144.1:0-10850 GCA_043101835.1 Phycisphaerales bacterium
GATCGACTTCCACGCCGGCATCGCCATGCAGGCGTACCTGCGCTCGGGCGACGACGATGCGCGCCGCATCTGCGACTGGGCGAGGCGTACGGGGCGCCAGGTGACCGTGCGCCTCGTGAAGGGCGCGTACTGGGATTACGAGACGATCAACGCCGAGCAGGAGGGCTGGCCCTGCCCGGTGTGGGCGGTGAAGCGCGACACCGATGCGTGCTTCGAGCGGATGACGCAGATCTTCCTCGACGCGATGCCGCGCTCGACGGATGAAGGCGGCGTGAAGCTCGCCCTCGGCTCGCACAACGTTCGCTCCATCGGCGCGGCCCTCGAGGGCCTCGAGCGCCGCGGGCTGCCGACCGAGGCGCTCGAACTCCAGATGCTCCACGGCATGGCGGACCAGCTGAAGCACGCCGCGGCCGACATGGGGCTGCGCGTGCGTGAGTATGTGCCCGTCGGCGAGATGATCCCCGGCATGGCGTACCTCGTGCGCCGCCTGCTCGAGAACACGAGCAACGAATCGTGGCTGAAGGCCGGCTTCCTCGACAACGCCGACACCGGCAAGCTTCTCGCCAGCCCGCACCGCGTCGCGAACGAGGGCCCGGCGCCCGACGAGCGCCTGAAGACCAACCCGGAGCGTCACGCGCTCAGCCCCGCCGTCGAGGGCGTCGGCGACGGGCGGCCCTTCTACACCGAGCCGATGCGCGACTTCGCCTTCAAGAGCGTCCGCGACCGCTTCGCGCAGGCCATCGCCGGCGCCACCGTGCCGAAGGTCGCCAACGACAAGACGCCGGAAGACGGCGCGAAGGCGATCGAGGTCGCCCACCGCTACTTCCCGACCTGGCGCGACACCGATCCGAAGACCCGCGCCGCGGTGCTCACCAAGGCCGCGGCGATCATGCGCCAGCAGCGCGACGGCCTGGCAGGCGTGATGATCCGCGAGGCGGGCAAGACCTGGCGCGAGGCCGACGCCGATGTGTGCGAGGCGATCGATTTCTGCGAGTACTACGCGCGCAACGCTGTGCCGATGTTCCTGCGCGAGCGTCTTGGCAAGTTCATCGGTGAACTGGATGAGCAGTGGCACCAGCCGCGCGGCGTCGCGGCCGTCATCAGCCCGTGGAACTTCCCGCTGGCGATCTGCTGCGGCATGACGGTCGCGGCGCTCGTGACGGGCAACACCGTCATCGTGAAACCGGCGGAGCAGACGCCGGGCATCGCGCGGATTCTCGTGGACATTCTCTACGAGGCGGGCTGCCCGCGCGAGGCGCTGCACTTCCTGCCGGCGCCGGGCGAGACGACGGGCGCGGCGCTCGTGCGCGACCCGCGCATCGCGCTGATCGCCTTCACGGGCTCGAAGGCTGTGGGTCTCGACATCATCCAGGCGGCGGGCGTCACCCCCGAGGAGCAGCCCTTCGTGAAGAAGGTGATCTGCGAGATGGGGGGGAAGAACGCGATCATCATCGACGACAGCGCCGACCTCGACGAGGCGGTGCTGGGCGTGCGCGCGAGCGCCTTCGGCTTCCAGGGCCAGAAGTGCAGCGCGTGCAGCCGCGCGATCGTGCTCGAGAGCGCCCACGACACCTTCCTCGAGCGCCTCGTCGAGAGCACGAAGGCGCTGGTCATCGGCGACCCGCTCGAGCCCGGGACCGATATCGGCCCGGTGATCGACGCGGAGTCGAAGGCGAAGATCGAGTCTTACATCGAGAAGGGGAAGCAGCAGTCACGTCTCGCGCTGGCGATGGAGATCCCGGGCGGGCTGGAGCAGAAGACCGGCCGGCACTTTGTGGCGCCGCATGTCTTCAGCGAGGTCACGCCCGACCACGCGATCGCGCGTGAGGAGATCTTCGGCCCGGTGCTGGCGGTGCTGAAGGCGAAGGACTTCGACGAGGCCCTCGCGATCGCGAACGCGCCAGCGTACAAGCTCACCGGCGGCGTCTTCAGCCGCAAGCCCAGCCACCTCGAGCGCTGCAAGCGCGAGTTCCGCGTGGGCAACCTCTACCTCAACCGCGGCTGCACGGGCGCCTTGGTCGGGCGTCAGCCCTTCGGCGGCTTCGGCATGAGCGGCGTCGGCAGCAAGGCCGGCGGCGACGAGTACCTGCACCAGTTCGTGGAGCCGCGGGCGTCGTGCGAGAACACGATGCGGCGGGGGTTTGCGCCGGAGTTGTAGACCGGAAGTGGCACCCGCCTCACCCGATCCGTTTGCCCTCACCCGCCCACCTGCTGCCCCGTCATTGCTTCCCGAAACAGATCGATATCGATCCCCAGCGGCGATGTCGTCGCGTCGGCCACGAGGCCGGCGAACTTTTCGCCGAGGTCCGCCGTGCACTTCGCGTGGGCGTTGAGCAGTTCGGCCGGCGGGAACTTGACGACCTTCGCGCCCTCCTGCTGGCTCGCGAACTGTTCCGCGGCGTGCATCTGGGTGAAGAAGGGGAAGAGCAGCTTGTCGTTCGCCGGCGCGAGGGCGAGGCGGCCGTCGGCCGTCTGGATGGCGAAGAGCACCTTCAAGCCGGCGAGCACGCGGTAGGCGTCGAGGTACGCCTTCTTTGCGTTGGCGCGCACGGCGGTGCGCGCCATGGCGCCGAAGCACGCGCCCGGCGGCACGCCGTGGAAGTGCGCGTACATGCCCGGCAGCGTGTCGATGGTGGTGCCGAAGCCGTTGTGGGTCCCGGGCACGTTGTCGAACATCAGCGCCTCGACGCCGGGGAATGCGCTGCAGACGTACGCGAGCGCGCGGGGCATCGCGATTTCGACCACCGCCGTCGCGCCGTCCTTGCCGGCCTCCTTCGACCAGTGGGCGCCGGCCTGCTCGGCGCGCTCGTGGGTGCTGTACACCGGCACGAACTTCGTCTGCCCGTTGGCGAGGGTGAGGATCGCCGGCCCCTGGCCCTCCTGCATGCTCTCGGGGGTCATGTCGGCGCTGGCGATGAAGTGCCAGGCGTCGAGGCCGAGCACCGCCTCCCAGAAGGTGAGCGTCGTCTCGCGCGCGGCCTCGCCCTGGAGGCTCTCGCGGAGGGCGTCGAGGGCCTGCTGCGTCGCCTCGTCGGGCGCGGTGGGCGTCTTGGGCTGCTCTGGCGGGGTCTGTTCGTCTGGCACGGGGCGGCTCCGGGTCGCGTGGGCGCCGGCGCATCCGGAGCCTGCATGTGGAGTGTCGGCCGGATCGGGCGGGTGTGCAACGGGAAGCCGCGGCCAGGGCCGCCATGCGGCTCGCAGGCCCGTGTATCTTGGCGCGATCACTCCGGAGGACCACCATGACCATGACACAGCGACGCAAAGCCGCCCTCACCCTCAGCGCCGCGGCGATCCTGACCGTCGGCCTCGCCGGCTGCGGGGCCAAGCACTACCGGTACACCGATCTGCAGACCAGCCGCGAGTTCTACGCGAAGGGCGGCAAGGTCGACAACGAGCGCGGCGGCGCCGTGACCTTCACCGACGCCAACACCGGGCGGCGCGTCACGCTGCAGTCGTACGAGCGCGACCGCATCTCGAAGCAGGCATACAAGGAAGCGACGGGTGGCGACTGACGGGCCGGGCCTCCTCCCGCCGCCGTCGGCGCGCCTGCGTTTCCGGCGGTTCGAGGCAACGGACGTCCCCGACATCCTCGCCACCTTCAACAATCCCGAAGCGCAGCGATTCTTCGGCCTTCTTGATGAAGCCAAGGCGCGCGACATGATCGCGCGCCAGCACGCGCGGTACGAGCGCGACGGCTTCGGCTTCTGGATGCTCGAGTTGCGCGAGACCGGCGAGCATGTCGGCGACTGCGGCTTCAGCATGCAGGAGTTCGACTCCAGCGACCCCGCCGACGGCCCGGGGCCATTCCCCGAGGTCGGCTACCACCTGCGCCCGGAGCATCGGGGGAAGGGGTACGCCGCGGAAGCCGCCGGCCACACGCTGGCGTGGGCCTTCGAGGCGACGGCGTTCGACCGCATCTGGTCGTTCGTCCACAACGAGAACGCCGGGTCGATCCGCGTCGCCGAGCGGATCCACACACGGCGCGGGCCCGCAGGGGAGAAGATGGAGACTGTGATTCGGTCGTACTTCACGCTGCGGGAGGACTTCGCGTCGGGGATGCCGACGATCCGTGCCCTCGCCGACGGATCCGTGCCTCGCTAGCCTGCCGCCTCGCATGAAGCTGACCTTTCTGGGCACCAAGGGGGCGATCAAGGAATCGTCGCCCCGTCACCGGATGCACTCGGCGTTGCTCGTCGAGTATCTGCGCACGCGCGTGCTCATCGATTGCGGCGAGTCGTGGCTTGGCATGGCCCACGATCTTCGCCCTGATTTCATCGCGCTGACCCACGCGCACGACGACCACGCCGCGGGCCTCGCCGACGGCGCGCCGTGCTTTGTGTACGCGACGAAGGAGACCTGGGCCCTCATCGACGATTTCCCGCTCGACGACCGCGATGTGCTCGCGCCCGGTCGCACGGCGAAACTCGCGGATGTGCGCGTGCGCCCGTTCCCGGTCGAGCACTCGACGCGATGCCCGGCGGTGGCGCTACGGATCACCTGCGGGCGGCGCAGCGTGCTGTATTGCTCGGATGTCGTCAGCATTCGCGATGAGCAGGGCGCAATGGAGGGGATCGATCTCTACATCGGCGACGGCGCGACCGTCACGCGTTCGCTCGTAAAGCCTTCGGGTGGCGCGCTCGTTGGGCACACGCCGATTCGCACGCAACTGACCTGGTGCGCGCGGCAGGGCGTGCATCGGGCCGTCTTCACCCACTGCGGGAAGGACATCGTCCGGGGCGACGAGCGGACGATCGGGCCGAAGATCCGGCGCATGGGCGAGGAGCGGGGGGTGGACGCCTCCATCGCCCACGACGGCATGACGCTCGTGCTGCGATAACCGCGGCTTCATCGGCGCAGGCGTCACGACCCGAACCCGGACCCGGGCGTCGGCGGCGCCGGGTGGCCGCACGCCGCCGGGAGGTCGATACGTGCGGGAACCGCGCCGACGAGCGGCGCCGGTTGGAGACCCACGCCATGCCGAACCGCACCCGACGCGTCCTCGCCACCTCGCTCGCCCTTACCGGCGCCCTCGTGCTCACCGGTTGCTCGGGCTACTGGCAGGTGACCGACACCCGCCACGGCGACGTGTACTACACCGACCAGAAGCCGTCGCCGCGCGCCGAGACCGGCCTTGTCCGCTTCGTGGACGCCGACACCGGCGCGGTCATCACGCTCGACGCCTACGCGATCGAGCGGGCCGACAAGAAGCAGGCCCGCGAGTCGGTGCTCGCCAGCCATCCCGAGGGCTGAGCGCTGGCGCCGGGCCGAGGCGCGTCCGGTGGCCGCCGCGCTTGAGCAACGACGCCCGGCGTCGTAGCGTGCCCGTTCGCCGCTGGAGCCGCGGCGTGCGGAGATCGCCCATGCGCGCACCACGCTCTGTCGCCTCGCTTCGACTCGTCGCGCTTCTCGCCGTCTCCGGCGCGCTGTGCGCCGGCTGCGCGAAGCGGTTTCGGATCACCGATCTCGAGACCGGCGACGTGTACTACTCGTCCGAGTTTCGGCCGAAGCAGGTGACCGACACCGGTCGCGCCGTCTTCGTCGATGCGGAGACCGGGGCCCTCATCCGGCTTGAGGAGTTCGAGTACAAGCGCATCGGCAAGCGCGCATTCAGGCGCGCCGTTGAGGTCGGCGGTCGCTGAGGCGCGGGGGCCCCATGCTCGAGAACCTTCTGACCTTCCAGGCGCTCGCGGCGTTCCTGACGCTGACGCTGCTCGAGATCGTGCTGGGCATCGACAACATCGTCGTCATCGCGATCGTCACCGGTCGGCTCCCGGAAGAGCGCCGGCCGGCGGCGCGACGCATCGGCCTTTCGCTCGCGATGGGCATGCGCATCGCGCTGCTCCTGGCGATCGCCTGGATCATCAGTCTCACGAAGCCGCTCTTTGAGGCGTTCGACCACGAGTTTTCGTGGAAGGACCTCATCATGATCGCCGGCGGTCTCTTCCTGATCGCGAAGGCGACGAAGGAGCTGCACGCCACGGTGGAGGGTGTGGATCACCACGCGGCCTCGCGCGGCGCCCCGTCATTCATGGGCGCGGTCACGCAGATCCTGCTCCTCGACGCCGTCTTCAGCATCGACTCGGTGCTCACCGCGGTGGGGATGACCGACCAGGTGCCGATCATGATCGGCGCGGTCGTCGTGGCGGTGGGGGTGATGCTCGTCTTCGCCGGCGCCGTCTCGGCGTTCATCGAGCGGAACCCGACGACGAAGGTGCTCGCGCTTGCGTTCCTGCTGCTCATCGGTGTGCTGCTTGTCGCCGACGGGCTGGGGCAGCATGTGCCGCGCGGGTACGTGTATTTCGCGCTGGCCTTCAGCCTCGCGGTCGAGGGGCTCAACATCCGCGCCCGCATCAAGCGCCGGCGCAAGGCCGAGCGCGAGGCCGCGTCCGCTACGGCGAAGGCCTGAGCGAGAGCCACGCGACGGCGCCCCACGCCAGAAGGTGCAGCGCAACCGTCGCCCAGTAGACGACCAGGAAGCGCGCGTCGCGCGTCTTGTGGCGGAGGAGTCGCTGGGCGATGCACGCCCCCGGCCATCCGCCGGCGAGCGAGAGCAGGTGCAACGTCCGCTCGCGGATGCGCCGCCGCCCGGCGCGGGCGCGGCGTTTGTCCGACCAGTACGCCACGAAGGCGGCCACGCTGGCCAGCGCGGCCCATGCCAGGATGATCCGGAGCCACGGCATCGGGTGACGGTTGTAGCGGATCCGCGCTTCTCGGACCCGCGCCGGGACGGAACGGGTGAGACCTTGGTGTGGAATCCGGCGCAGGTCCCCTCTCGAGGTGATCGGCAGGGCCGCACGACCCGATGGAACAGGGTCCGGCGCTGCTGACCCCGGGGGGAAGGACGCCGGCGCAGGGGAGCGGATTCTTGGGGCTTGCGCCGATTGCATCTCTGGTGCTGATCGCGGTCGCCGCGGCGTGGAGCGTCGTGTTGTGGCGACGGCTGCGCGACTGGCGTGGCGGCATGCTCACCCTGCTGCTCGCGGCGATGACCGCCCACCAGTTCGTCCGCCTGCTCGAGTGGCGTCGGACGGGGGCATTCCTGGACGGCCCCGCGTGGCGGCCCGAGGAGATGCACCTGCTCGTCGAGTCACTGCTCGCGGCGCTCTCGGTCGGGCTCTTTGATGTCGCGCTGCGCGGGCGCCTCCAGATGCTCGCAAGGATCAACCGCAAGCAGCGCCTCATGGCGCGCGCCGAAGAACTCTCCG
Organism: Phycisphaerales bacterium; assembly: GCA_043101835.1. Lineage (GTDB taxonomy): Bacteria > Planctomycetota > Phycisphaerae > Phycisphaerales > UBA1924 > JBICHM01. The sequence continues at coordinate 7,206 of JBICHM010000144.1, forward strand.
GCTCCGGATCCTGGACACGCCCGGCCGGCGCCGATGTGCTCGAATGGTCCGAGGGCATGTTCCGTCTTCACGGGGTCGAGCGCAGCGACTTTGTGCCGACGGTCGACGCCGTGCGCGCGCTCGTCGTCGAGGAAGATCGCGCGGCGTTCGACGAAGCGATCGTGGGCGAAGGCGACACGCAGGTCGAGCACCGCGTGGTCCGTCCCGGCGGTGAGACGCGGATCCTCCGCACCGATTCGCACGTCGTTCGCGACCTTGGCGGGCGCCCGATGCGCGTGTACGGCGCGGTGCACGACATCACCAGCCAGCGCGCCGCCGAGGACGCCCTCCGCGCCGCGCGTGACCGCGCCGAAACCGCGGCCGTCGCCCGAAGCGGCTTCCTCGCCAGCATGAGCCACGAGATCCGGACGCCGATGACCGCCATCCTCGGCTACGCGGACCTGCTGCTCGACCCCGACGTCACCGAGGCGCAGCGCGTCGAGTACGTCGAGACGATCCGCGCCAGCGGCGCGCACCTGCTCGGACTGCTCAATGATGTCCTCGACATCTCGAAGATCGAAGCGGGCCGCCTCACCGTCGAGGCGATCGAGACCGACTGCGTCGCGATCGCCGACGAGGTCGCCCGCCTGTTCCGGCCGCGCGCCGTGTCGCGAGGTCTGACGGTCGAGGTCGAAAAGCGTCCCGATCGGCTCCTCGTCCGGACCGACCCGACGCGCCTGCGACAAATCCTCATGAACCTTGTCGGCAACGCGATCAAGTTCACCGAACGCGGCGGTGTGACGCTCCGCATCGAAGCGGGAGAGAGCGCCGGAACGCGCATGCCGGTGCGCATCAGCGTGGTCGACACAGGCGTCGGCATGTCCGACGAGCAGCAGCAGCGCATCTTCGAGCCCTTCCGCCAGGGCTCCAACTGCACGACGCGACGCTTCGGCGGCACCGGGCTTGGCCTGGCGATCTGCCAGCGTCTCGCGAATCTGCTCGGCGGGGAGATCGAGGTCGAATCGACGCCCGGGCAGGGCAGTGTCTTCTCGCTCGTGATGCTCGCGGAGCGCGCCGGTCTGGAGGCGCTTCCCATCCCGGCCGGCGCCCCGACTCCCGCGCAGGCCGATGGGGCCATCTCCGGGCGCGTACTCCTCGTCGAGGACGCCGAGGTGAACCGGCGCCTCTTCTGCACTCTTCTGACGCGATTCGGCCTCGACATCGAGTCGGCGGTGGACGGCGAAGACGCAGTCCGCAAGGCCGAGACGGCGCGACACGCGGGGCGACCGTTCGAGCTGATTCTCATGGACGTGGAAATGCCGGTGATGGACGGTCTCGAGGCGACGAGCCGCCTCCGCGCAGCGGGCCATACAACGCCCATCGTGGCGCTGACCGCCCACGCGATGCCCGGCGATCGCGACCGGTGCCTGCGCGCCGGGTGCAGCGACTTCCTCTCCAAGCCGGTGGATCGCCGCCAGCTCCGGGCCACCTGCGCTGCGTGGCTCCGCGCCGCGCCCTTGCGCGCGAGCGCATGACGCCCGGCGCCGAAACGCGCCGGCCCCTTCCCCCAACAACCGGATGGATACCCGAGGCGGTTTGACCGCGCGCGACATTCGGCGACAATGCGCGCCGCCGGGGACATCTGGAGGGTGGCGATGCAGGACCAGTACGACTACGGGCACTCCGGGCGACCCACGACCGACACCAACCCGGTCGGCCTCGCCGGCTTCATTGTCTCGCTTGTGAGTCTCGTCGCGTGCGGCGGGCTCCTCTCGCCTGTCGGGCTGATCCTCTCGCTCTTCGGCTGCTTCCGGCAGCCGCGCGGCCTGGCGATCGCCGGCGTCGTGCTCGGCCTTGTCGGGTCCGGCGCGTTCATCCTCGGCATCGTGCTGCTTGGCGCGGGCCTGATCATCGGCGCCATCGCGCTGATCTTCGGCGCCTCGTTCCTCGGGCAGACCCTCGAGACCAGTTTCGACGCCAATGAGGTGCGCAAGGCCATCGTCGCCTATGAGCGCGCCGAGGGCTCGTTGCCCACCGCCATGAGCGACCTCTCGACCCTCGATGAGCACGCGGCCCACGATCTTTGGGACACGCCGTACCGCCTCGAGATCGACAGCGCCGACCGGCAGTTCACCCTCATCAGCCTCGGCAAGGACAAGACGCTCGGCACCGATGACGACATCCGTATCACCCTGCCCATCGCGTCGATGGACGGCGATGACGGGGGCGACGCCGAGCAGGAGGGCGCCGGCGACACCGCGATGCCTGAAGGCGACCCGGCCTCCACCGTGGAGGGTGAAGGCGCAAGCGCAGCCGAAGGCTGATCGCCGCCGCATCGCTCGCCTACCCTTCCCGCGATGCGAGGCTGGCTGCTCGTCGAGTTCTGTGTCCTCTTTGTGGCGCTGCCGCTGGCGTTCTTCACGCTGATGTGGTTCGGGCTCTTTGCGCCGATGATCCCGACCCTCCTGGTCGCCTTCGTCGGGTGCCTGCTTTTCCTGCTCTTTGACCGGCGCTTCAACCGTCGCCACCTCTGGTCGGCGCGAAGCCTGCGCGAGGAGGGGCCGCGCATTGCGATGTTCTTCATCGCCGGGGCGATCGGGATGGCGGGCGTGGTGCTCCTGCTCTGGCCCGAGCAGTTCCTCGCCTTCCCGCGCCGCAACACGCGCATCTGGGCGATCATCATGATCGCGTACCCGGTCTTCAGCGTGTACCCACAGGAGCTCGTCTACCGCGCGTTCCTCTTCCACAGGTACCGCCCGCTCTTTCGATCGGAGGCGGGGCTCATCCTCGCCAGCGCCGGCGCCTTCGGCCTCATGCACATCGTCTTCCAGCACTGGCTCAGCGTGGCGATGACCTTCGCCGGCGGGCTGCTCTTCGCGTGGACCTACGCGCGCAGCCGGTCGATGCTCGCCGCGACTGTCGAGCACGCGCTCTACGGCTGCTTCGTCTTCACCGTCGGGCTCGGGACGTTCTTCTACAGCGGCGGTGCGCGCGAGCGCGTGAACGGCCGCTACGAACAGGCCGCGGTCGCGCCGATGCCGGACCCCTCACAAGCAGTAGACGCGCGCCTCGAGCCGGTAGTCCTCCTCGAGCGCATCGCGCCGGAAGGTGTCGATCCCCGCGCGCCGCGCGGCGGCGCCTGAGCTCGCGCACAACACCGCGTCGAGCGCATCCCCGCCCGGGTCGCCGATCGCCGCATCGCGCAGGCGGCGCGACCCCCACGACACCGCGCGCTCCGTCTCCATCCAGCGCACGATCTCCCGGCGAGCCGACGCGTGCGCTTCGGTTCGACCCTTGTAGACCGTCGGCATGGCGCTCGCCTTCAGGAGCGACGCTGGACAGGTCTCGACGAGCAGCGTGTCTCGCGCCGACGCCTCGGCGGCCTCCATCGGCATCGCCCGCGCGCCCGCTTGCACGAGCGGCGCCACGACGTTGCGCAGGCCGTGCCAGGTCTGCCGATAGAGGCGCAGGTTGTACGCGCTCATCGGCGTCCGCGCCTCGCGATCGGTGCGCCGCTTCCACTCCGTGCCGCCGCTCTTGTCGCGGCACGCCGCTCGGAACGCCTCCGCCGAATCATGAGCACGCGTGAACGACTCCAGCCACGATCGCCAGTCATCCTCCGCCACGAGCGTTCGCGGCAGTCCGAAGGGAAAGTCGCACGCGACG
>JBICHM010000145.1:0-3436 GCA_043101835.1 Phycisphaerales bacterium
CTCGCACAGCCCGCGTTCTTCCGAACGCGGCTGGGAGGGCTGAAACCTCTTCCTCCGCCTCCCCAACAACCTCCTTGACCGGATTGTTAGTGTTCACTATCATTTGGCGACCCCACATGGGAGGCCCGCCATGGAGCAGACCGATCGTGTCGCGCACCTGGAGGCGGTGATCGCCTCGATCGCCGAGCGCGTGTCGACGCTGGAGCGACGGCTGGATGAGGGCCGGGCAGCGACGCGTCCGCCGACGACGCCGTGGGTCGAGAAGGTCCGTGAGGCCGCGGCGGCGGATGACGAGTTGCGTTCCGAGCCGGCGCCGCGCAAGCGGCAGGTGGCGCCGCCGGAGCGCGTTCGGGCGCCGAAGCCCGTCCGCGAGCGCGGCGCCCTGGGCGATGTCGAGCGCACGGTCGGCACGCGTGTGTTCGCGGCAGTCGGGGCGCTCATCGTCATCGCGGCGGCGGCGCTGTTCCTGAAGCTCGCGTGGGATCGCGGCTGGCTGCAGCTCGTGCCGGATATCTACAAGGTCGGCGCGTCGACGGCGTTCGGCTTCCTGCTGCTGGGCGCCGGCGAGGTGGCGCGCCGGAAGATCAACGCGGCCGCCGCGGCGGGGCTGTTCGGCGCGGGGATCGGCGTGGTGTACGCCTCCGGCTACAGCGCGTATGCGCTGTTCCATCTCGTCGGACCGGCGGGCGCGTTCGCGTCGCTCGTGGGCGCAGTCGCGCTCGGCGTGCTGGTGTCGGCACGGGCGCGGCTGGCGTCGGTGGCGGTGGTGTCTCTGGTCGGCGGGTACGCGGCGCCGTTCCTGCTTGGCGATGCGCAGTCGCCGCCCGCCACGCTGCCGGCGTACTGGCTGGGGCTGCTGCTCGTCGGGCTAACGCTCTCGGCGTGGCGGGCGGGGCACTTCTCGGTGCTGCGCTTCCTCGTGTGGTGGGGCACGGTGGTCTTCGGCGCGTGGTGGGTGCATGAGGTCGGCGCGCAGCACACGACGGTTGCGCTCGGTTTCATCGCGACGGCGTGGGCCCTCGTGCACGCCGAGCTGGTGATCGCGGCGCGCTTCGGCAGGCTGTCGGAGGCGCCGTCCTGGATCCAAGTGTTCGAGCCGGATGACGCGTGGCGGGTGTTCCGGCCGTACGGCGCGAGTCTGACGCTGTCGGCGTGGGCGGGGGCGCTCGCGGCGTCGGTGCTGGACGCCGCGTACGCGCTGGACTGGCTCGCGCCCGCGGCAGGCTTCGTCGCGACGGCGATGCTCGCGCTCCCGCTCGTCGGGAGCCTGCGGGCGCTGCGCGATGCGCCGGAGACCGACCTGCAGCGTCTCGGCGTCGTCTTCACCGTGGAGGCGGGGGCGTTCCTCTTCGCGACTATCGCGCTCGCGCTCGCGGGCTGGCTCGAGGTCGCGGCGTGGCTGGGGCTGGGCGTCGCGTCGCTGGTCGCGGGCCGGTGGATCCGGGCGCGCGGGTTCGAGGTCTACGGCCTGCTCGTGCTCGCCTACGGCACGCTGCGGTTGTTCGCGATGGCGTGGTGGATGCAGCCGTCGATGACGGGCGTGACGCCGCTGGGATTGGTGATCACCGAGGGCGGCGTGCTGGCGCTCGTGACCGGCGCCGCGTGGCTCGTCGCGGCGGGCCTGCTGCGCACGGATGGCGCCGGCGAACGCATCGGCGCGCGCCTGTGCGCGTTCGTAGGGGTGTTCCTCGTGTCACTGGCGCTCGTGCATCGGGATGCCGACATGCGGACGGTGAGCGTTGCGCTGCTGGGAGTGTCGATCGTCGCGTATCACGCGCGCCGGATCGGGCCGCGCCTGTCGCTTGATCGGACGAGCGCGGCGCCCTTGGCGATGGCGACGCTCGCGTGGCTGAGCGCGTATCCCCTCGACGGCTGGCTCGATCGGACGGATCAGATCTTCGCGCACCCGGGCCTGTGGCTGGCGCTGGGGATCGCGCTGGCCGGGGCGCTGCAGGGCGTTGGTGTGCTGCGCCGGAACGAGCCCGGCGGCGCGGCGCACGGCACGGGCGCGCTGGTGACGATCGGCGCGTGCCTGCTGGCCTTCGGCGTGACGAGCGTCGAGATCGCGCGCTCGGCGTCGCTGGTGATCGCCGACGAAACGGCGCGGCGCGCCGCGGTGTCGATCTGGTGGGGCCTGCTCGGCGTCGCGTGCATCGGCGCCGGGTTCCGCTGGCGTCTTGCGGTCGTGCGCCACACCGGGATGGGGCTGCTCGGGCTCGCGACGGCGAAGGCGGTGGTCTTCGATCTGGCGTTCGTCTCGCCGGAACTGCGGGTGGTGTCGTTCCTCACGCTCGGCCTGCTGTTGCTGGGCGTGGGTGTGGGGTATGCGCGGGTGTCGGCGCGCGTGGCGGGAGTCGAGGTCAGCGCGGACGCGGCGTGATGCGGACGACCGTCGCGCACGCCGGCGCGGCTTGCGTCCCGCCAAACGCGGCTTGGATCAGCGGGCCTCGTCCACTGCTTTGACCATCGCGCGGGCGCGGTCGTGGTCGATGTCGTTCGACCACACGCCGCCGTGCTTGATAGAGGACCCGACGATGATGGCGTCGGCGAGGTGGAGGAGGGCGGCGGCGCGATCGGGCGTGGCGCCGCTGCCGATGACGACGGGGAGCGTGGTCGCCTCGTGGGCCTCGGCGAGGTCGCCCTCGTGCACGGCGTGGCCGGTGGCGCTGCCGGTGACGATGACGGCGTCGGCGCCGAAGAACGCGGCGCCCTGGGCGGCCTGGCCCAGCGAGATGTCGGCGGTGACGGCGTGGGCCGCGTGCTTCTTCTTGATGTCGGCGAGGATCGCGACCGATTCGGCGCCGATGGCCTTTCGATAGCGCAGCAGCGGGCCGGCGCTCGCCTCGGGCATGAGACCCTCGTCGGCGATGTGGGCGTAGACGAAGTTCTCGGCGCGGATGAAGTTCGCGCCCGACGCGTGGGCAACGGCGAGCGCTTCGCGATTCGCGCCGGCGAGCGTCTGAACCCCCAGCGGCGTGTCGGGCGCGGCGGCGCGCACGGCCAGCGCGCATGCGGTCATCGCGCTCGTAATCTCGGGGCCGACAGCGCCGTTTAGGTACGGCGCATCGTGCATGTTCTCGATGAGGAGGGCGTCGAAGCCGCAGCCTGCGAGCAGGCGGGCTTCCTCGGCGGCGATGCGGGCGACCTCCCCCACCGCCATCGACGATCGCGGCGTGCCGGGCAGCGCGCGGAGGTGGATCATGCCCACAAGCGCCTTGTGGCGGCCGAGGATGCGCGCGGTGGCCTCGTGCGTGGACACGGGGATAGTTTACGAGCAGAGACGGAGAGACTGTGAGACGAAGAGACGAAGTGGGCGCGGAACCTCCCACTCCCTCCGTGCCCTCGTGCCTCAGTGCCTGCGTGCCCTCCGCCCAAAAGAACAGGCTGATCCGTCGGGAACGCGACCGGCGTCTCCTCCAAACGCCGGGCGCGTTCC
>JBICHM010000146.1:0-27515 GCA_043101835.1 Phycisphaerales bacterium
TCGCCGGCGCTCTGGCCGGCTTCGTGTGTGCTCTGGAGGAAACCGAGAGGGTATTCGGACATGTCCGCCCGGTCGAGGCGTGGCGGCGTGCGCGGGGGGACTTTCGCACAACCCGCGCATCCGTCTACCATCCGCCCATGCCGCGACGGCCCCGCTCCGCCCGCCTGCTCGTGCTGGCCCTGCTGCCGGCCGGGTGCTCCGCCCCCGTTGGGGTCGGTCTCGACTCGCCGGACCCGCAGGGCCGGACGATCGCCCTGGCGCGCCTCTCGGGGGCGCCGGCGGAGTCGGATATCCCCGAGCTGATCCAGTCGCTGACCAGCGCGGACCCCGCCCAGCGACTTCTCGCGATCAATACACTGGAGCGCATGACGGGGGAGACCTTCGGCTACCGGCACTACGACCCCGATTGGCGGCGCCGTGAGGCCGTGGCGCGCTGGCAGGCCTGGTGGCTTGAGCGTGAGGGTGAGGCCATGGCGACCGGAGGCGCACTCCCGTGAGCGAGCCCGCCCGGAACGACCCCGATGTGCTGCTGCGCATGCTCAGCCACCCGCGCTACCTCAGCGGCGCGCGCGAGTTGGTCACGGCGGTGGCGCGCCGCCTCGGGTTCGAAGAGACAATCGCCTGCCAGATCGCGCTCGCCGTCGATGAGGCGCTCGCGAACGTCATCCGGCACGGCTACCAGAGCCGGCACGACCGGCCGATCTGGGTGAGCATCTGGCCGCTCGGCTCAGGGCCCGACGAGGCGGTCGGCATACGGGTGATGATCGAAGACGAAGCGCGTCAGGTCGAGCCCCACGAGATCCGCGGACGCGACCTCGAGGACATCCGGCCCGGGGGATTGGGCGTGCACATCATCCGCGAGGTGATGGACCACGCGACCTACGAGAAACGCGACGGGGGAGGCATGCGCCTCGTCATGGAAAAACGCCTCCCGCCGAAGCGCGAGGCGGAGACGAACGAGGACGCAGGGGAAGCGGGGTCGAAACCAGATGCGTGATGACCGCACATTGCAGGTCGACATGGATGAGCGTGACGAGCTGATCATCGTCTCGCCGCGCGGGGAGGTCGACCTGAGCACCTCGCCCGAACTGCGCGAGGCGCTCAAGAGCGCGCTCCGCGACCGCCCCAAGCGCATCATCGTCAACATGACCGATGTGCCGAGCGTCGATTCATCGGCGATCGCGACGCTCATCGAGGCGATGCGCTCGAGCAGCCAGCAGCGCACGAAGCTCGTGCTCTGCAGTGTGCAGGAGCGCGTGCGTTCGGTCTTCGAGATCGCGCGCCTCGACTCGGTGTTCGACATCCGTCCCGACCTCGACAGCGCGATGGGAGCCTGACCGATGTCCGAGCGCGCCGAGCGCCCAGACGGCCCGGTTCGCGCGTTTGTCGGCGCGGTCGGCGCCGGCGCCTATGCCCTGCTCGAGGAGGTCGGAAGCACATGGTGGCTGCTGACCAACACCGTGCGGTGGATCCTCCGTGCGCTCACCGACAAGCGCATCCGACTCGGGCGCGCCGCCATCGTCTCGCAGATGGTCCGCGTCGGCGTGCGCAGCGTGCTGATCATCTCGCTCGTCTCGGCAGCGGTCGGGTTCATCCTCGGCCTCCAGATGGCGCCGCCGCTCGACGACCTCGGCCAGGTCGAACTGGTGCCCAACATCATCGCCGTGGCGATCCTGCGCGAACTCGGCCCGCTGATCGCCGCGATCGTGATGACCGGCTACGCCGGCGCCGCGATCGCCGCGGAGATCGGCACCATGGTCGTCGGCGAGGAGATCGAGGCGCTGCAGGCCCATGCGCTCAACCCGGTCCGCTTTCTCGTCGTGCCGCGCCTCATCGCGGTCGTCATCAGCATGACCCTGCTCGCGGTGATCTCCAGCACCGTGGGGATCGCGGCGGGCATGGGCATGGGCGTGTGGGTGCTCGGCCTGCCGCCGTCGACCTACATCGACAACTCCATCCAGCAGGTGGACAACACCGACTTCTTCACCGGGCTGGCGAAGGCGGCGGTCTTCGGGCTGCTCATCGCGGTCATCGCGTGCAACAACGGGCTGCGCGTGACCGGCGGCGCCGCGGGCGTGGGCAATGCCACGACGCAGACAGTCGTCCGCTCCATCGTCGCGATCATCATCGCCGACCTGCTGTTCACCGCGATCTTCTACGCGCTCGGCTGGGTGTGACCCGGCGCCACGGCCTACCATCCGGGCCATGGTCACCTCGGCCCCACAAGCCAGAAACGACGCCGACGCCGCCGGATTGCGCGTCGCGATCATCGCGAGCCGCTATCACCAGGCGGTCATCGATCGAATGCTGCGCGGCGCGATCGAGGCGTTCCTCGCGCGCGGCGGCGCCGACGAGGCGATCGTCGAGTTCCCCGCGCCGGGCGCGTTCGAGCTCCCCGTCCTCGCGGGCGCAGCGACCCGGTGCGGCGCATTCGACGCCGTTGTCGTCCTCGGCTGCGTTGTCAAGGGCGAGACGCGCCACGATGAGGTGATCGCCGATGCGGTCGCGAACGCCCTCGCGACCCTGAGCGCCGGCTCGGGCGTGCCCGTCGGGCTCGGGCTGCTGACGGTGGACACGCTCGCGCAGGCCGAGGCGAGGGCCGGAGGCGATGCGGGCAACAAGGGGCAGGAGGCGATGGACGCGGCCCTCGACGCCGCCCTCGCCATCAGCGCCATCAACGCCGCCGGGAAGGAATCTTCGTGACGCTCGCCCCGACCCACCCGCGCTCCATCCGCCTTGCGGCGCTGCTGCTGCTTTACCAGATCGATCTGCGCGGCGACAGCGATTCCGACGACATCCGCAACGGCGCCGTGGGCGTTGCGCTCGCCGCCGTCGCCGACGGCGATGAGGACGACGAGGCGCTCGCGGGCGCGCTCGGCGCGCTGCGGGACGAAGGCGCCGCTTCCGATGCCTTCGAACTGGCGACCTGCGCCTTCCGCGATCGACGGGCCGCGGACGAGGCGATCCGCGCCCTCGCGCCGGAATGGCCGGCGGTGCGCCAGCCGGCGATGGATCGCGCGATCCTGCGCCTCGCGCACTTTGAGATGACCAGCGGACGCACCCCCGCGAAGGCGGCCGTGAACGAGGCCGTCGAGCTCGCGAAAGTCTTCGGCGGCGAGCGCTCGCCGGCGTTTGTCAACGGGGTGCTCGACAAGGTACTCAAGCGCGTGCTTGCCGGGCAGACCGACGCGAGCGCGAACGGCTAGAGTGGCCCCTCCGACCGGAGCGCAACGCCGATGGGCATCTTCAAGACCATTCGCGAGCGGATCTCCTCCGGGCTCTCGCGCACCAGGCAGAGCCTCGCGAGCGGGCTGCGCTCGCTCCTCGCCGGGCGCCGCCTCGACGATGAACTCATCGACGAGGTCGAGGCGCGCCTCATCCAGGCCGATGTCGGCGTCCGCGCGACGACGCGCCTGATCGAGTCCATCCGCGCCGACTACAAGGCCGGGCGCCTGACGCAGGGCGACGAGGTCGTCGATCATCTCAAAGCGCAGCTGAAGGCCATGTGGTCCGACGCCGATCGCGCGCTGCGCTTCGCCGACACCGGGCCGACGGTCATCCTCGTCGCCGGCGTCAACGGCGCCGGCAAGACCACCAGCGTCGCCAAGATCGCGCGAAGCCTGCGCGATCAGAACAAGACTGTGCTCCTCGCGGCGTGCGACACCTTCCGCGCCGGCGCGGTCCGTCAGCTGGAGATCTGGTCCGAGCGCCTTGATGTCGAGATCGTCAAAGGCAAGCAGGGGGGCGACCCCGCGGCCGTCGCGTTTGACGCCTGCGAAGCTGCCATGGCGCGAGAGGTCGATGTCCTGCTCATCGACACCGCCGGGCGCCTGCATACGCAGGACCCCCTCATGCGCCAGCTGACCAAAATCCGCGATGTCGTCGCCAAGAAGATCGCCGGGGCGCCGCACGAGGTGATCCTCGTCCTCGACGCCACCAGCGGCCAGAACGCGCTCCGCCAGGCCGAGCAGTTCACGAAGGCGATCGATGTCACCGGGCTCTTCCTCGCGAAACTCGACGGCACGGCGAAGGGCGGCGCCGTCATCGCAATCCGCGATCAGACCGACATCCCCGTGAAGCTCATCGGCGTCGGGGAAACCCCCGACGATGTCGAGGCGTTCGACCCGAACGCCTTCATCGAGGCGATGTTCGAGGCGGCGCCCGCCGGCGCGGGCGCGCAGGACTGACGCCGTGGCGCCGATCCCTCCGGAGCCGACGCCCGCCGAACGGCGCGCCTGGCGTCTTGCGCTGCTTCTGACCGGAGATGCGGCCGGCGCCGACGCCGTCGCGGTGCGTGTGCTCGAGGCCCAGCCCGATCTCGACGCCATCGAACCGATGCGCCGCGACCGCCTTGTCGTGCTCCGAGCGCGCGAGCACGCAACCGGGCAACTCGCGCAGCCCGCCGTCGGCTTCGCGGATCGCCTCCGCGCAGGTCACCTCCGCAGACGCGGCGTCGACGCGGAGGCCGAGACCGCGCCCGCCCAGGCGTTCAGCGGACTTGCCAACGCGTTGATGCAGTTCTCCCTGCGTCGCCCACGCCAGCAGCACGAGGCGCTGATGCTCCATCGCGTCGAGGGAATGGAGCTCCGCGACACAGCGCGCGCCATGGATTGCTCCACCACCGCCGCCGCGCGTCATCTCGACGAAGCGGAGCGCGTCATCGCCGACACGATGGGCGCCGACTACCCCACAGCGGGCGCCGCGCTCCGCGAGCAGTCGGCCGAGGCGACGCCGGGCGACGAGGTCGTCCGCGTGCGCGTGCTGATGGCGAAGATGCGCCGGATCCGCACGGTGCTGCTCGCGGCGATCACGCTCCTGCTCATCGGGGCGTGCGCCGTGACGGTCTGGCTGCTCCTGACGCGTGGGCAGACGCCGTGACGCTTGCCGCGAGGCCGGAGCGGGGCGACGATTCCCCGATGGCCGATCGGGACGGACAGCCAGACGCGGGAAGGCGCAAACGTCGCCGACGCGCCGAGCCGCGCCCCGGGCTGCTCGCGAGCCTGCGCATCCGGAAGAAGCTCCTGTTGCTGCACACGGTCTTTTCCGTGCTGCTCGCGGCGTCGCTCCTCCTCGCCATTCGTCCGGCGATGCGCAACCTCGTCGAGCGCACCGAGGAGCACGAGTGTCGCGTCGCGCTCGATCTGTTCATGAGCGCCGGTCGCGGGGTCGGCGACGCGCTGCTCGCCGAGGGTGTGAGCGTGCGAATCGGTCAGGCGGCGGCGCTCGGGGTCAGCCCGGATGAGGCCGTCGCGGCGCGGAATGCGCCGGGGCACGAGGTGATGACGGCGACCGATCTCGTCGGCTGCCGCATCGTGCGCTGGAGCCCGGAGATCCAGGCGTACTACCTCGCCACGGCGCGGTCGCCCGAAGCGCGCGCTGCGGTGATCCGCATCTACACGCTCATCGCGGTCTCGCTCCTCGGCGCCTACGCGCTCATCGCGCTCTCGCTCGAGGTCTTCGTGCTTCCGAAGCAGGTGTACCGACCGATCCGGCGTCTGCTCGCGGCAGACGAAGCAGTCAGCCGCGGTGATCGCGCGCTGGAGACCATCCCCGAGGCGCAGATCCCGGCCGACGAACTGGGCCTCATCATGCGCTCACGAAACGAGTCGATCGAGCGCCTCCGCGCAAAGGAGAACCAGCTCTCTGCTGCGCTCGAGCGGCTCGAAGTCGCGGCCAACGACCTGAAACGGAAGAACCACCTCCTCGAAGCCGCGCGCCAGAACCTCGCCGATCAGGACAAACTCGTAAGTCTCGGCATGATGTCCGCCGGTCTGGCGCACGAATTGAACACGCCGCTGACGGTGCTGAAGGGCTCCGTCGAACGACTTGCGGAGCGCCCCGGCGACGGGGTCAACCCCGGTGAAGCGCGCCTGATGCTGCGCGTTGTCAATCGGCTCGAGCGCCTCAGCGAGAGCCTGCTCGACTTTGCGCGCGTTCGTCCGCCTCGGTACGAGGAGGCGTCGCTCCGCGAGATCGTTGACGACGCATGGACGCTCGTGCGCCTCGACCGGGACGCCATTGGCGTGCGTCTGCTCAACGAGATCCCCGCGGACCTTCGCCTCGTGGTCGATCCCGATCGGATCGGGCAGGTCTTCGTGAACCTGCTGCGCAACGCGACGGACGCGATGGACGGCGACGGGAAGATCCGGGCCTGGGCCGAGGTCGTCGAACGCGACGGGGCCGAGTGGGTGGGGGCCTACTGCGCCGACTCGGGCCCCGGAATCGACCCCGATGTCCTCCCGCGCCTCTTCGAGCCCTTCACGTCGACGCGCCTCGACAGCAAGGGCACGGGCCTCGGGCTGGCGGTCGCCGAGGGCATCGTGCGCGAGCACGGCGGCATGCTGTTGGCGCAGAACGCGCGCGGCGCCGGCGCCATCTTCGAGGTGATGCTGCCCCGCACGCCGCTGGCGTCGCGAGCCCCCGTCGCGCATGATGCCTCCGGCGACCCCGCCCGCCGGGGCGGGCGCGGGGGCGCCGACAGCGCGCCGGAGAGCCCGTCTCGCCATGGATAACGCCGCCAGCCAGAAGGACCACACCGACGACGCGGGCGACGGCGCCCAGCCGGCGCTGGCCATCGTGGCGCTCGACGACGATGAGGACTTCCGCGACTACATCAGCACTGTCCTTGAACGCGAGGGCCACGACGTCCGCGTGGCCGCCACGCCCGATGAGTTCTTCGGCGCCTGCGATGAGCGAATGCCCGACCTCGTACTGCTCGACATCAAGATGGGGCGCCACTCCGGCGAGGCCGTCCTCGCCGAGATCCGCAAACGCTGGCCCCGGCTGTGCGTCATTGTGGTGACCGGCTACCCGTCGCTCGAGACGATGCGCCAGACCTTCAAGCAGGATGTCTTCGACTATCTCGCCAAGCCCTTCTCGGTCGAGGAACTCCGCGCAACGCTCGCGCAGGCCGCGGCCGCCTTTGACCTCGGCGGGCGCCCGCAGGACCGACTCCGCGCCGAACTCGGTCGCCGCATCCGACTCGCCCGCACTGAGCGGGGCTGGACACTCCGGGAACTCTCCGACGCCAGCAGCGTCAGCGTCAGCCAGCTCTCCTCGATCGAGCGCGGCGCTCACCTCCCCAGCCTCGAATCGCTGCTCTCGATCTCGCACGCGCTCGATGCGCGCCCGAGCGAGTGGCTGATCGAGGCGGGGTTCTAAGGGCCTTCAGGCCGCGACCTCGGGACGCGCACGCCACCGACGCTGATAAGGCAGCAATTCCGGCGGCAGCCGCTTGATGCCGCGCCGGCGCGCCTTCATCACCGCGTACTGCAGCGATTCGTGCATCCGCCGACGCACCGCGTCGGTGATGTTCAGTTCCCGACGCTCCATCTCCGCCAACGCCCACGCCCACGCGTGGTATTCCTCAAGGCAGCGCGGCTTGTACCGGTGGAACCCGATGGCGTGGTGGCCGACCTCGTGCAGAAAGACCGCTGCCGACATCGGCCCGCGCGGGCGCGGCGCCTCGATCAGGCGCGCGATCCGACCGTCTGCGTAGTGCACCTCCCACGCGCACCCCGACATGCTGCTGCGCCATCGGCGCACGCGCACCCGATGCTCCGCCAGCGCCTCGCGCACCAGCAGCGTGTACCGGTCGCGCATGAGCGAGCGTTCGACGCGCGCCGCGTGCACCACGACCGTCGGCGGCCGAATCGGTTCGGTCGGCGGCGCAGGGGGTGACGACCGGTTCTTCTCGAGCAGATCCCACAGCGTCAGCACGGCGTGCGTCCTTGCATCGCGGCGCCGCGTTCCGGCCGACGCCCTCGCGCATAATCCTCCCATGTCATCGGCCGGCGTCCAGCGGGCTGCACCTCGACCAGTCGCAGCCCCGTGGCGTTGCCACAGGCAACCACCCCCCGGTCGGGGTCGGCCAGCGTGCCGGGCTCGCCGGCGCCGCCGGCCGGATCGACCGCGGCGCGAAGCAGTTTCATCTCTTGCCCGGCGAGCGTGACTGTCACCCCGGGCCAGGGGCTCAGGCCATGGATGCGTCGCCTGCACGCCTCGGCAGTGTCGGTGAAGTCCGCCCACGCGTCTTCTCGGCGCAACTTCCCGGCCAAAGTGACGAGCGATTCGTCCTGCTCGACGGCGCTGATGCGACCGGCCTCGTGGTCGGCGAGCACGCGCAGCACGAGGTCCGGCCCGTCGGCAGCGAGCAGGTCGTGCAGGTCGCCCGCAGTCCATGCGGGGTCCATCGTGCGATGCGACTGCCCGAGCACCAGCCCCGCGTCCATTCGCTCTGCGAGGGTGATGACGCTGTTCCCGGTCTCCGGGTCGCCGGCGAGGATTGCATGGTTGATCGGCGCCGCGCCGCGCCAGCGCGGGAGCAGCGAGGCGTGCAGGTTGATGGCGAACCTCTCCGCGAGCAGCGACTCGGAGAGTTTTTGCCCGAACGCGATGACGACCCACGCATCGGCGTCGATCGCCCGAATAGTCTCCAGCACGACAGGCTGGTTCACATTCGGCGGCGTCAGCACCGGAATCGCCCGCTCGCGCGCGAAGGCGCTGATCGGGGTCGGTGTGCTCGTGCGCCCGCGCCCGGCCGGGCGATCGGGCTGGGAGAGCACCAAGGCCACATCGTGGGCCGCACTGAGACGCTCGAGCGTGGGCAGCCCGAACGCGCCGGAGCCGAAGAAGACAATCCGCATCGGTGGTCAGCCTCGCACCGACCGCTCGAGGTGGCGCACCAGCGAACGGTTCTTCATCCGCGACATCTGGGTCATCTTGTCGATGATCAGCACACCGTCGAGGTGGTCGTGCTCGTGCTGGACGCAGCGCCCGAAGAGGCCGCCGGCGCGCACGGTGAACTCGTTGCCGGCGACATCGAGCGCGGTCGCCGTGACGATCGGTGGGCGCAGCACCTGGCCGGTGATCTCCGGCAGGCTGAGGCACCCCTCGTCCATCGGCTCCGGCGCCCCCTCGAGCCGCCCGAGGCGTGGGTTGATGAAGACCAGCGGCCCGAGCGTGGCGCCGGCCGGATCGGTGTCGGCGTCTCGGTCCTCGCCTGGGGGCACCTCCACGACGAACAGGCGCCACGGCAGACCGACCTGCGGGGCAGCCAGGCCGATTCCCTCGGCCTCACGCATCAGATCGATCATCCGGGCCGCGACGCCCCGGACCTCGTCATCGACGCGCTCGACCGGCGCGGCGCGCCGGCGCAGGGCCTCATCGGGGTAGTGGAGAATCCGAAGCGTTGCTGGATCGACTGGCATCGGGCAAGTCTACGGTTGAGGCGGCCCGCTGACCGGGCTCGCCGGGGCGTTCGTTGACGCTTTCGGCGTCGGTTTCATAGCATCCGTGCTCCGGCGGGGTGCGTATGCCCACACCCGCGGCGTTCGCACACCCCGGATCCTGATCGAGGAGAGCCCATTGGCGTTGTTCGGGAAGAAGAAAGGCCCCGCCGACGGGGACGGCAGTGGAGACGGCGGGGGCGGCGCGACCGGCCCGTTTCAGCCGGATCCCGGCAAAGCCGCCCGCTGGTTTGAGCACGCGCGCACCCAGCACGAGACCGCGAACTATGAGTACGCCGTCACCTGCTGGCTCAAGGGCCTCGCCTTCGACCCCGCCAACCAGGACGCGCTCCAGGGGTTCCTCAACAGCGCACAGGCGTTCGCCTCCGGCCAGAAGAAGCCCGGCCCGAGCAAGGACCAGGTCAAGTCCTTCGGTGGGAAGACGCCCGTCGACCGCTTCGTGCAGGGGCTGCTGATGTGGGGCACCACGCCCCAACTCAGCAACGTCGGCGCCGGTGTGAAGGCCGTCGAGTCGGCGGCGTCGCTCGGGCTCGCCGACTCCGCCAAGTGGATCGGCGAGCGCACCATCGCGCGCGCCAAACAGGCCGAGCCCAAGAAGGACCACTTCGTCCGCCTCAAAGAGGCGTTTGTCGACATCGAGGCCTTCCGGCTTGCGCAGCAGGCGGGCGAGGCGGCGCTGCAGATCGACCCCAATGACGCCGCGCTCAACGACGAGGTCCGCAACCTTGCCGCCCAGGCCGCGATGTCCAGCGGCGGGTACGAGGAGTCCGGCGAGGAAGGCGGCTTCCGCAAGAACATCAAGGACGCCGAAGCCCAGAAGCGTCTGCGTGAGCAGGCCTCCGTGGTCCGCACCGAGGACGCCACCGAGCGCATCGTGCAGGAGGCGAAGGCCGACTATGAGTCGCGACCCGGCGACACCCACGCAATCGGCCGGTACGTGAAGGCCCTGCTTGAGCGCGCCGCGTCCGATGATGAGCAGACCGTCCTCGACATCCTGAAGAAGGCCTACGAGGACACGCGCGAGTTCCGATGGCGCCAACAGATGGGCGACCTCGAGATCCGTCGCGAGCGGCGCAATCTCGCGGCCCTCAAGCGCAAGATCGAGGAGAACGGGGGCGACGAGGCGCTCAAGGAGCAGTTCAAGAAAGCGCAGCGCGCCCTGCTCGAGAGTGAAGCCGAGGAGTTCCGCGTCCGTGTGGAGGCGTACCCGACCGATGCGCGCCTGAAGTACGAACTTGGCAGACGTCTCTTCGCGCTCGATCAGGCGCAGGAGGCCATCAAGTACCTGCAGGAGGCGCAGGCGGACGCCAAGATCCGCACCGGTGTGCAGAGCGTGCTCGGCCAGGCATTCGAGCGACTCGGTTGGCACGGTGAAGCCGCCGACATGCTCCGCCAGGCGCTCGACAACCACGCGAATCCGAACGACGACCTCGGCATGGACCTGCGCTACGGCCTCATGGTGGCGCTCGAGAACAAGGCGAAGGCCGACGGCGACGTCGCATCGGCCGAGGAAGCCTCCAAGATCGCCTCGAGCCTCGCCATGCAGAAGATCGATTTCCGCGACGTCGTGGATCGACGCCAGTCGCTGCAGAAGCTCGTGCAGGAACTCCGCACCGCCGGCTGAGCCGGGCAGGGGGGCGCGGTGCAGCAGGCGATCGCCATCATTCCGGCGCGCATGGGCTCGACCCGGTTCCCCGGGAAGGTGCTCGCCGCCGACACGGGCCACCCGCTGATCTGGCACGTGCACGAGCGCGCCCGCGCCGCGTCGTGCGTCTCGCGCGTCGTCGTCGCGACCGAGAGCGACGACGTTGTTCGCGCGGTCGAGGCCTTCGGCGGCGAGTGCGTGCTGACCAGCCCGGATCATCCCAACGGCGCAAGCCGCCTGGGCGAGGCGTGCGAGCTGCTCGGGCTCTCCGACGACTCGATCGTCGTCAACGTGCAGGGCGATGAGCCCGAGCTCGATCCCGCGCTGATCGACTGCGCCGTCAAGACCCTCATCCGCACCGGCGCGCCGGTCGCGACCATCGCAGCGCCCTTCGGTGATGAGGAAGACCCCGCGCGTCCGCACATCGTGAAAGTCGTGCGACGCACCGACGGCTCGGCGCTCTATTTCAGCAGGTCGCACATCCCGTACCCGCGCGATCCGTCGCCTGAAGCCCGGCCGCTCAAGCACGTCGGCCTGTATGTGTATCGACGCGACTTCCTGCGCACCTATGGGACGCTGGCGCCAACACCCCTCGAGAAGGCCGAGGCGCTCGAGCAGCTGCGCATGCTCGAACACGGATTCTCGATCGCCGTGGCGGTCCGCGAGGCCTCGCACCACGGGATCGACACGCCGGAGGATTACCGGGCGTTCGTCGCCCGCTGGCGGGCCGCCGACGCCGGTGGCGGGGCCGGTTCTGCGGCGAGCGCCTGATCGACCGGCGCGCCGGTCTGTCCGGCCCTGTGAAGCTGGCGAGGCTGGTCAAGATGGGCAAGAGGGGGACCGATGCTCCCGGCGACGCGCAGGGCGCATGCCGCGCCGGCGTCGGGAGCGAGCCATGTCGCAGGGCGCCACAGGATCCACCAACTGGGCCGACAAGCAGGTCTTCACCACCGGTGAAGCGGCCGAGATCTGCAAGGTCAGCCAGCAGACGATCATCCGCTGCTTCGACAGCGGGCGTCTCGACGGCTTCCGCGTGCCCGGCTCGCGCTTCCGGCGCATCCCGCGCGCCGCGCTGATGAAGTTCATGCGCGAGAACGACATCCCCACCGACATCCTCGAGAGCGGCCCGCGGCGGATCCTCGTCGTCGACGACGAGGAGGAGATCGTGTCGCTGCTCATGGAGGTGCTCGGCGCCGACAAGCGCTTCGAACTCCGCTCGGCCTCCACCGGCTACGACGCCGGCATGCTCACCGAGAGCTTCCGCCCGCACCTGATCGTCCTCGACTACATGCTGCCCGACCTCAATGGCGACCTCGTCTGCCAGCGCGTCCGGGAGAGCGAGCAGGGCAAGGACACCAAGATTGTCTTCGTCTCCGGCGTTGTCGCCCCCGACGAGGTGCAGCGACTCCTCGACGCCGGCGCCGACGACTTCGTCAAGAAGCCCTTCGACATCACCCGCCTGATCGACTGCATCGGCGAGCTGCTGGAAGTCTGACGCGCCCCACGGCGCAACGGAGCGGCGGACCCGATGGAACCGGCCTCAGACCACGCACGGGCGCAGCGCATCGAGCTGATCCTCCAGCAGGTGGACAGCCTCCCGACGCTGTCGCCGATCGCGACGCGACTCCTCCGTCTCTCGACGGCGGAGGACGCCGATATCCGCGAGATCGTCCGCCTTGTCGAGTCCGATCCGGCGCTGACCAGTAAGTTGCTCTCGATGTGCCGCAAGGCCGATCGCGGCGTGAGCCAGCCGGTCACCACCGTGGAGCGCGCCATCGTGCTGCTCGGCTTCGACGCCGTCCGCAGCGCACTGCTCAGCGTGCACATGTACGAACTGCTGGGTGAGGCGCCCGGCGCAAGCCTCGACGCCGTGGACGCCGCCGACCCCGACGCCGGCGGCGCCACGCTCGACCGGATCGGCCTCTGGCGCCACAGCCTCGCCGTCGCCTGCGCCGCCGAGATGCTCGCCAAGCAGCGATCGAGCAATGACGCCGTCCGCCCCGAGGAGGCGTTCGTCGCCGGGCTGCTGCACGATCTGGGCAAGATCTCGCTCGATGTCATCCTGCCCCGCTCGTACGGGCGGGTGGCCCGACTCGCCGAGCGACGCCAGGCAAACATCGCGGAGATCGAACGCACGATCATCGGTGTCGATCACCACACCGCCGGCAAGCGCCTTGCCGAGCACTGGGGCCTGCCGCACGCCCTGCAGGACGTCATGTGGCTGCACAACCAGCCGCACGCGTCGCTGCCCGACCTCCCGCACCGGCCGATGATTGCGCTCGTGACGCTCGCCGACGCGATCGCGCGCCGTCTGCACATCGGCTGGTCGGGCAACTTTCAGCAGGACGGCCTGCTCGATGCGCTCGCCGACGACTGCGACGTGTCGCCGGCCGCCATCGAGAGCGTTCAGGCGGCGCTGCACGATCGCGTCGAGGAGCAGGCGCGCATCCTCGGGCTCGACGACGCCGTCGGCGCCGAGCTTCGAATGCAGTCGATCGCCGGCGCCAACCGACGCCTCGCCGCGATGAACAGCGCTCTGGAGGCGCGCTCGCGCCTGTGCACTGATCAGTCGACAGTGCTGCACGCCATCGGCGCCTTCCAGATGCACTCGTCGCGCGGGCGCGGGGTCATCGCCACCTTTGGCGATGTTGTCCAGTCTGCCAGCACCGTCTTCGGCGCCGGCTACTACGCCGTGGTCTATCAGGCGCGCGATGATGCGCCGTGGCAGGTCTGCCAGTTCGCGCCCGACGGGCGCCTGTTGCGCAGCCAGGTGCTCGACCCGCCCGGCGGCGGCCAGACGCTCGCGCAGCTGGCGGACTTCTCCGAACTCCGCGCCGGCAGCGTCGGCCTGCTGCCCTGGCTCGAGGATTTCCTCGCCGAAGCCGAGGACATCCGCCAGGTGCGCCTCCTGCCTCTCGTCTCCGGCGGCGGGCAGCCCGCCATGCTGCTGCACGATCGCGAGATCCCCCGATCGCTCCTCCGGAGCCCGGCGATGCCGGCGCTGACGAGCGTATGGGCCGGCGCCATCGCCGCGGCGGCGCAGCACGACGGCGCGCGCCGCCTCGGCGAGCGCCTGGCTGAGGCCAACCGCGTGCTCTCCGAGACGCAGAGCAAACTGACCGAAGCGCGCTCGATGGCGCGCCTGGGCGAACTCGCCGCCGGCGCCGCCCATGAAATGAACAACCCGCTGACGATCATCAGCGGGCGGTCGCAGCTGCTGCGAACGCGCGTGGCTGACGATGAGCTGCGGCGCAGCGCCGACGCGATCCACGAAGCCGCGAGCCGCCTCACCGACCTCATCACCGGGCTGCATCTGTTCGCGGACCCACCACGCCCGCACATCGCGCTCACCGACCTGACCGACCTGCTCGCGCAGGTTGTGCGCGATGTCAAGCTCGAGCGCCATTCGCGAAACCAGACCGTCACCGCCGTGCGCCTGATGATGGAAGGGCAGACGCACCCGATCCGGGTGGACCCCGCGCAGATCGGCGCGGCCTGCAAGGAACTCCTCCGCAACGCCATGGAGTCGCGTCCGCGCGAAATCATCGAAGTTCGCGTTCAAACCGACGAGGACGATGGCCGACTGATCATCGAAGTCCGCGACGACGGCAAGGGAATGTCACCGCACGCGCTCGCCCACGCCTTCGACCCCTTCTTCAGTGAGAAGGAGGCCGGCAGGCAGTCGGGGCTCGGCCTCGCCAAGGCTCGACGACTCGTCGAACTCCACGACGGGGACATCGAACTGGCAAGCCAGCCCGGCAAGGGGTCGGTCGCACGCATCGTCCTCCCGATCCGACGCGCAGCCGAAGATGAGCAGACGCCGCTGGCCGCCTGACCACGGGCGACCCGCCGACGGATTCGAGAGGAGAGACGACGATGCGTAAGCGCAAGGCGACGCCCGACTTCCCGTCCGACACCCAGGCCGGATCGCTCGGCGCGGTCCTTGTCGCCTCGCAGGAGCCCGCCAACCGGAGCATCCTCCGCCACCTGCTCGAGGATTCCGGATTCGAGTGGGAGTTCGTCTCCACGCTCGCTCAGGCCCACGATGCGTTGCAGGAGCGCCGCTACGACGCGGTCATCTGCGAAGCGTCCCTGCCCGACGCGCCGGGGCTCGAACTCATCCGCCTGCTCGCCGCCACCCAGCCGGCCGCCCGGACGATCCTCCTGAGTGAGGATCCGACCGTGGATCTTGCTGTCGCCGCCTTGCGGCTCGGCGCCATCGATCTGCTCCGGACGGCGCCGCTCGACAGCCACGAGGCGCTCGCATCCATCCATGCCGCCGTCTCCGACTCAAGGGAAGCCCGTGGACGGTCGAAGCAGATCAAGCGGCTCCGCCGCGCGAACCGGCGCCTCGAGGCGCGCCGCGAGCGGACGGACCTGCAGGTCAACGCGTTGTGCGCCGACATGGTCGGCGCCTATCAGGAGCTCGCAGACAAGGTGAACAGCATGACCCTCGCCAGCGAGTTCAACGCGGTCATCCAGCAGGAGCTGGACATCGAGAGCCTGCTCCGCAAGGTGCTCGAGTTCATGCTGCAGAAGATCGGGCCCACGAACGCCGCGATCTACCTGCCCAGCAACCACAGCGACTTCAGCCTCGGCGCCTACGTCAACTACGACTGCCCGCGCGACGCCGCCGACATGCTCCTCGAGCACCTCGCCGATGTGCTGCCCGGCGCCTTCCAGGACGACGAGCGCGTGCGCACCTTCGCTACGGCTGACGATCTCGCCGACGCGCTGGGCGACGACCATCTGTGGATCGAGGATTCGGCCGTGCTCGTCGCCTCCTGCCGCAGCGATGACGAGTGCCTCGCAGTGCTCACGCTCTTCCGCGACGATGCGCGCCCGTTCAACGACGAGGTCGCCCAGCAGGTCGAGACGATGGCCTCGCTTTTCGCCGCGCAGCTCGCGCGCGTCATCCGGGTCCACCACCGCCACACCGAGGCGGAGGAGGAGTTCGGCTGGGACGTGGATGAGGAAACCGGCGACGGCTTCGGCGGCCTGGCCGCCTGATCGCTACTGCGCCGTCGAAAGCCCTGAGGCGTCGCGCCGCTCGATGACGAACATCGTCGGCAGCAGGTAGTTGCGCCCGTTGTAGATGAACACCCGGCCGCTCACGACGAACGGGCGCTGCCCCAGCAGCGCCTGCTCGGCGAGCATTGCTTCGAGCGCCCGGCACGGCAGCAGGTCCATCGGCTGATCCACGCCCACCGGCGTGTCGGCGTCCACATCGGGAACGAACTTCCACCCGCCCGACTCACTGCGCAGCAAACGCCCGCGCCGCGACGCCACCAGAGCGCCCTCGGGCGCGAGGCCGGCGGGGTTCGGCGCGAACTGCGCCGACACATCGCCCGTCGGCGCGCGCTGCGATGCCTCCTCGATCCGGCGAAGCAACTCGTCCACCGAGGGCTCCGGCGCGTCGGGATTCTGCGCATCGACATCGAACGGATCCATCCCGGCGGGTGGCTCGGCCGGCGCCGTCTCGTCCTCGGCCGCCTCCTCGCGCGCGACGGGGTCCGGCCCGTCGGCCTGAACGAAGATCGTGGGCAGCAGGTAGTTCCGGCCTTCGAAGACGAAGACCTGCCCGCTGACCAGGAAGCCCGCGTCGCGACCAGCCTCCGCCGACGGCGCGGCGATCTGCTCCATCGCCTGAAGATTCGCACTGGGCAGCAGCGGCATCGGCGGCAGCGTCGGTCCGTCGGAGTTCGGCGCAAAGATGAACACCCAGCCCGCGGCGCCGACAAGGCGCATCGTGCCGAACTGGCGCACCACGAACACGCCCTCGGGCATGAGCCCGGGCATCGTCTCCTCGACCGGCGCAGTGTCGCCGCGGAGGTCCACGGTGGGCTGCGCCGGGGCGAGCCCGGAGATGGCCAGCGCGCAGGCGCCGGCGAGCAATGAGCGTCGAGAGTGGGTCCGCATGCGTGTTCTCTCGGCCCGCAGGCGGGCGGGAGCCCAGATTCGGCGACCGGCGGCGCGTCGCGTGCGCCTTGACCGCCCCCGGGCAGGATCGTAGCGTCCGCGTCGATACCACACGGCCGCGTACCCAAGTGGACCAAGGGAACGGATTGCAAATCCGTCATTCGTGGGTTCGAATCCCACCGCGGCCTTTCCGGGCGCCCCACGCCGACCCCTGTCGCGCTGCCCCGGCGCAGCCCCCCGGGTAGCATCTGCCCGGAGGCCCACCATGCTCATCTCGCGCAAGATCGGCAAACTCGTCCGAGGCAAGGCGACGCCGTTCCAGATCATCTCGGCGTCCGTCCTGGGCGCCATGCTCGGATTCATCTCCTTCGACGGGCCCGACCTGCTCGCGCGCGTCACGCTCACGACGGCGGTCGCGCTCGTCCTCGTCGTTCTCAACGCCAACCTCTTCCTCGCCGGCCTTGTCGGGCTGGGCGCGAAGCTGGTCAGCCTCTTTGTCATGCCCGTCACCTTCGCCGCTGGGCGCGTGCTGCTCGACGGTCCGACACAACCGTTCTTCGAATGGGCCATCAACACCCCCGTCCTCGCGCTGATGGGCCTCGAGTACTACAGCCTCACCGGCGCGCTGGTGATGGGCCTCATACTCGGCCTGATCGTCGGCGTCAGCCTCAGCGCCGCCATCCGGCAGTTCCGTCGGACGATGGCGAAGATGGAGGAAGGGTCGGATCGGTACCAGCGCTACACCGCCAAGGGCTGGGTGAAGGCGCTCACGTGGATCTTCCTGGGCAAGGGCCACGGCAAGAAGACCTCCTACGCCGAACTCGCCGAGAAGCGCATGGGCAACCCCGTCCGCCCACTCGGCGTCGTCTTCGCGCTCCTCGTCGTCGGGCTGGGCTTCATCGCGCAGTTGTTCCTGACCGAGCCGCTCGTCACCGCCGCGGTGCAGCGGGGGCTCGAACGCGCCAACGGCGCCACTGTTGATCTCGCCAGCGCCGACCTCGATCTCAGCCAGGGCACGATGACGCTCACCGGCCTCGCCATGGCGGACCCGAACGCGCTCTCCACCAACCTGCTCGCGGCCCAGCAGGTGGAGATCAACGTCGCCACCAGCGACCTCCTGCGCAAGCGCATGGCATTCGACCGCATCGTTGTGAACGAGGCGTCGCAAGGCGGGCAGCGGCGCTTCCCGGGGCGCATCATCGGTCAGCCCCCGAAGCCCGCGCCGGCGCCCGAGGGCCCGGGCAAGACTATTGAGGACTACTTCAAACAGGCGGAGATCTGGCAGGAACGCCTCGCCCAGGCGCGCCGCTGGCTGGAGAAGATCTCCCGTCCCGATCCCGACGCCGCCCCCGAAGAAGGCCAGCCGCGCGAGACGCTCGAGGAGCGACTCAAGCGCGAAGTCGCGCAGCAGGGCTTCTCGCGCGTCCGCGCCACGCACCTCATCGAGGGCGCGCCGCTCGTCGTCGTGCGCGAGCTCGAGATCGACGGCGTCGTCTTCGCCGACCTGCCCGATGACCCGCTCAGCATCCGCGGCGTCAATCTCTCCACCCAGCCCTGGCTCCTCAGCGAAGCCGGCAACCTCAATGTGACCTCCCGCTCCGGCGCCCTCACCGGCGCCTTCACCATCGAGCCCAGCGGCGCCGCGCGCCTCACGGCGTCGCGCACCGGCCTCTCGGCGGATGCGATCAGCGACATGCTCATCGCCGACCCGCTCTCGGGCGGCACGGTCGACCTGTCCCTCGACGCCGCCCTCAGCGGCGCAACGCTCCAGGCGCCCCTGACCGTCACCGCGCGCAACACGACGCTCTCGCTGCCGCAGGTCGGTTCAACGGATGTCGATCAGTTCACGCTGCCCATCGCGCTCTTCGGCCCGGTGGACGCCCCGCGCATCGTGATCGACGACGCCGCGCTGCGCAAGGCCCTCGTCGACGCCGGCGCCAACGAGCTGCTCGGCGAGCTGCAGGACAAGCTGGGCGACGAGATCGGCGACAAGCTGCCCAGCGACGCGCAGAACATCATCGGCAACATCCTCGGCGGCAACAAGAAGAAGCCCGCCGAGCAGCAGAAGCCGCCGATGCCGAATGAGTGAGCGGCCCGGGATGCAAGACGGCCCGCGTCACCTTGGTGACGCGGGCCGCGGCAGAATCCGTGCCCTGCGCGAATCGCGCGGCGACTCGCTCGATCCGACGCTCAGGCCCGCTCCGCCAGATCGAAGCGATCGAGCGTCATCACCTTGTTCCACGCTGAGACGAAGTCGCAGACCATGCGCTCGTGCCCGTCGTCGGCCGCATACACCTCGGCGATCGCCCGAAGCTGCGCATTGGAGCCGAAGATCAGATCGCACCGCGTCGCGGTGTACTTCGTGGCGCCGGACTGACGATCCTTGAGCTCGAAGGCCATCTCGTCCCTGTCGGCGGGCGTCCACTCGTAGTCCATGCTGCAGAGCGTGCGGAAGAAGTCGTTGGTCAGCACGCCCGGACGATCCGTAAAGACGCCGTGCTTCGAGTGATCGAAGTTCTGATCGAGCACGCGCAGCCCGCCGGTGAGCACGGTCCACTCCGGCGCGGTGAGCGTGAGCAGGTTCGCCCGATCGAGGAAGATGCGCTCGGGCGCGACATCGAACCGGACGTCGCGCTTCATGTAGTTACGGAAGCCGTCGGCGACAGGCTGCAGCCACTCGAAGCTCTCGATGTCGGTCTGCTCCTGCGACGCATCGGTGCGTCCCGGCGCGAAGGGCACCGTGACGTCGACGCCCGCGTCCTTCGCCGCCTTCTCGACCGCGGCGCACCCGCCGAGCACGATGAGGTCGGCGAGCGACACGCGCTTGCCGTCTGTCTGTGACGCATTGAACTCCTCCTGCACGCCCTGGAGCGCTGCCAGCGTCGTGTCGAGCTCCTCCGGTCGATTCACGGCCCAGTGCTTCTGCGGATCGAGCGCGAGGCGCGCGCCATTCGCGCCGCCTCGCTTGTCAGAGTCGCGGTAGTTCGACGCCGATGCCCACGCCGCCGACACGAGCGCCGACACGGAGAGGCCCTTGCCGAGAATCGCCTGCTTGAGGTTGGCGATGTCATGATCGCCGATGAGCTCGTGATCGACGGGGGGGATCGGGTCCTGCCACACGAGCTCCTCCTCGGGAACCTCCGGCCCGAGGTAGCGCGACTTCGGCCCCATGTCCCGATGCGTCAGCTTGTACCAGGCGCGCGCGAAGCAGTCGGAGAAGTAGTCGAAATCCTCGAGGAACCGTTCGCAGATCTTCCGATATTCGGGGTCAACTTTGAGCGCGATGTCTGTCGCCAGCATCATCAGCTCGTTGTCCTGACCCTCGATGTGCGCATCCGGCGTCTTCGGCGCGCTTGCGTCTTTGGGCTTGTACTGATTGGCGCCGGTGGGGCTCTTGGTGAGCTCCCAGTCGTACTTGAAGAGATTCTCCAGGTAGTCGTTGTCCCATCGGATGGGGTTCGGCGTCCACGAGCCCTCGATGCCGTTGGTCATCGTGTACTGCGCGAAGCCCCCGCCCTCGGGGTTCTGCCACCCGAGGCCCATCGCGCTGATGGGGGCGCCCTCGGGGGCAGGGCCGATCTTGTCGGCGGGCACCGCGCCATGGCTCTTGCCGAACGCGTGACCGCCGGCGATCAGCGCGACGGTCTCCTCGTCGTTCATCGCCATCCGCTTGAAGGTCTCGCGGATGTCGCCGACGGCGGAGAAGGGGTCGCCGTCGCCGCGCGGGCCTTCCGGATCGACGTAGATCAGCGATTGATGGCTCGCGGCGAGCGGCGCCTCCAGGTCGTAGTTCGCGTCGCCCGGCTGCCCGGTCCAGCGCTTCGTGCGCGTGACCATCTGGGTCGGCCGCCCTTCACGCGATCGGTCGCCCTGGTATTCGCCCACGGACTTCCCATCCCAGAACTCCGTGCCGAAGTAGATGCCGCGGTCCGGCTCCCACGCGTCGATGCGCCCGGCGCCGAAGCCGAAGGTCTTGAAGCCCATCGACTCCATGGCGACGTTGCCGGCGAGGATCATGAGGTCGCCCCACGAAACCGCCGCGCCGTACTTCTGCTTGATGGGCCAGAGGAGCCGGCGCGCCTTGTCGAGGTTGCCGTTGTCCCACCACGAACTCGTCGGCGCGAAGCGCTGCATCGCGGGCCCGGCGCCGCCGCGCCCGTCGGCGATGCGGTACGTCCCCGCGGCGTGCCACGCCATCCGCACCATCAACGGGCCGTAGTGCCCGTAGTCGGCAGGCCACCACGCCTGGCTCGCGGTCATGAACTCGCGCAGATCCTTCTTGAGCGCTGCGAAGTCGAGCGACGCAAACGCCTTCTTGTAATCAAGATCACGAAGCGGGTTCGCCTCCGGCGGGTTCTGGTGCAGCAGCTCGACCTGGAGGCGGTTGGGCCACCAGTCATTGATCTGCGGCGCCGACCCGAGCGCGCCGCCGATGCGCCCGCCACGGAAGGGGCACTTCGAGACCTGCTCCGCCTGACTGCTTGTGTTGCTCGGCACAGACATTCCTCCATCTGCACAGGATCGGTGTCGTTCACTGCGTATTCGGAAACCAGAGGAGCCTAGCCGCGCGACGAGCGGCAGGCGCCAGCGAACCGATCGGAAGCAACGCCGCGCGATCGCTCAGGACTCGATTCGTCGCGAACGCGTGCAGCGATGCCATGGCGACGCGCGGACAACGCATGCCGAAGGCCACCGATCAACGGCATCCGATGCGCGCGGCGGTGGTTTGCGGCGCAGATCGCCCGATGATGCGGTTCTGGCAACTATGACGGGGGGCGCCGGGCGTTCGGACGCCTCGGCGCAGCGCCGCGAGCGAGTCGCAGCAATGGGCACTCCCGGACTTGAACCGGGGACACCGGCATTTTCAGTGCCGTGCTCTACCAACTGAGCTAAGTGCCCGACTTGTCCACGCTCCTGCGAGCGGGCCGGACAGGGTAGCAACCGGCCTCGGGAGCGGCAAGAGTGCGCGTCCCGAGCGTGGCGGCCCGCCGGACCCCGTGTATCGGCGTCCAGGTCACCCCGCTTGCGGGGTCTCCGGCGGAACCGTCGCCGCGAGGGCGACCGCCTGCGCGATCGTCAGGTTCTCGGGCCGCAGGTCGCCGGCGACCGTCTCCGGCAGCGGCGCATCCCGCCCGAGGATCGCCCCGATCTGCTTGCGGCGCTTCGTGAAAAGGCGCCGGCACAGCGCCTGCAGCCGGTGCGGGTCGTCGGTCAGCGCCGTCTCTCGACGCACGACCGACGCCATCTCGCTGGTCACCTGGGGCTGGGGCCAGAAGCACCCGGGGGGCGCGAGGCAGATCCGCTCCACTTTCGCCAGCGCCTGCGCCACGATCGACAGTTCGCCGTACTCCTTCGTGCCCGGTCCGGCGCGCAACCGATCGGCGACCTCGCGCTGGATCGTCACGTGCATGGCCCGGCAGGCGGGATGATCGACGAGCAGGGTGAGCATCAGCGGCGTCGCGGCGCCATAGGGCAGGTTCGCCACCAGCGTGAACGGCTCGCTCGCGAGTGCAGCGAGGATGTCGGGGTTCAGCGCGTGCTTGCCGGCGAGGCAGTCGCCCTCGACGAGCGTGAACCGCCCGGGGGCTCGGTCGGGCAGGCGCTCGCGCAGCAGTTCCGCCAGCCCTCGGTCGAGTTCGCACGCGACGACGCGGCAGCCACGATCGAGCAGTTCCTCGGTCATCGTGCCCGTGCCGGGGCCGACCTCGAGGACGAGATCGCCCTGGCCGACGCCCGAGGCGTCCACCAGGCGGCGCAGCAGATTCTGATCGACGAGAAAGTTCTGGCCGAACCGCTTGGTCGGTGCGAGCCCGCGTGTGGCGAGCAGTTCCTTGATCTCGCGGAGTGTCTGCACAGTTTTGGAATGGCGCCTGCCGACTCGACTGTACAATGCCGGTCGATGCAGGGGGAGGCCCAGCCAACCGAACCGCATCGCACGCCGCCCGCCCACGCGACGGGCGGCGCGAGCGATCTGGCCTCGCAGCTCGCCCCGGCGCTGCGCGAGGCCTGCGCCGGACGACTCAGCGATATCCGATGGTTCCGTGCCGATTGGCAACGCGGCGGCGCAAGCACCGGCTACGCCTCCTTCGCCTTCGACGACGGCCCGCGCGAGGTCGTCATCAAACTGCCCGTCGGCCCCGTCGAGCACCGCTTCACAACCGCGCTCGCGGCGACCGATGCGCCCACACCGCGCATCGCCGCCAGCGGCATGGAGCTCGGCGGCTACGACCTGGCGTGGCTCGTCATCGAACGCCTGCCCGGCGAGCCGCTGTCACGCGGCGCCGAGGCGAAGGTGATCCGGGGCATGCTCGAAGCCGCAGCCGTGTTTCAGCAGCGCGCCGGCGAGCTGTGGGCGCCGGAAGGGCGCGGCCCGCAGGCGCCGTGGGAAGACCTCGTCGCGCGCGCCCGCGAGGCCGTCAAGGCCAACCCCATCCCGGAGCAGCAGCGCTGGAACGAGGCGCTCAAGAAGGTGCAGCGAGCCCTGCCGGTCATGCTCGGCCGCTGGGAGCGCCGGCCCATCGACGCCTGGTGCCACGGCGACCTGCACATGGGCAACGCGATGCTGCGACCGGAAGGGTCGCGCTGGGGCGGCCCCGGGTGCGTGCTGCTCGACCTCGCCGAGATCCACGCCGGCTCCTGGGTGGAAGACGCCGTGTATCTCGAACGCATCTGCTGGGGCCACAGCGAGACGCTCCACGGCGTGAAACCGGTCTCCACGCTCGCGCGCGCCCGGCGCAAACTCGGGCTCGAGAACGGCGAGCACTACAACGAGATCGCCGACCTCCGGCGCGTGCTCACCGCCTCGTGTGCGCCGGCGTTCCTGCATCGTGAGGGTGCGCCCGCCTACCTCCATGCCGCGCTTGAGACGATCGAACGCCTCCTGCCCGCCATCGCGCATTGAGTGCGGCCTACGATGGCGATCCAACGCCCGTGGGCTGACTCGGAGGACGCAGGGTGGGCAAACGGTTCCTCGCGATCTGCCGCGACACCTGGTGGCTGCTGGTCATCGGCGCGGTGCTGACAACGGTCATTGCGGTGTATGTGGAATGGTGGCTGGCCTGCGCGATGCCGCCGATCATCCTGTTTCTTGTGGGGTATTTCGCGTACCTGCGCTACGGGGCGGACGGGCGGCACCGCACCGATCTCGACGGGCCGGCGCACCAGAACGACGTGCCCTTCTGAGGCTGCGCCGCGCGTCGGCGCCGGAGCCGGTATGCTCCGCCCGCCGCGGCTCCCCCCGGGTCCGGGGCGTCGGCTGGGCGCACGAGGCGCCTCCGGCCGACACACAGTCAGGACCGTTTGACACCGCACGCGGCCGCCACGGAGGGCAGCCATGCCGACACTCCTCGAGATCGACGAACAGACTGCGCAGGACGACGTGGCCGAACCGAAGCGACCCCGAAAGAAGAAGGGCGCCGGCGCCGCCCGCGCACGCGCCACCGCCGAGAGCATGGCGCAGAAGCAGCGCGAGATCTCCGTCTCGGAGTTCTTCGCCAAGACACGCCACCTGCTCGGCTTCGACAACCCCCGCAAGGCCCTCCTGACCACGGTCAAGGAGGCCGTCGACAACGCGCTCGACGCCTGCGAGGAGGCCGGCATCCTGCCCGACATCGAGGTGCGCATCGAGCATCTCGCCGACATCGGCGAGAATCGCTACCGCATCACGATCGAGGACAACGGCCCCGGCATCGTCCGCAAGCAGATCGACAACATCTTCGGGCGTCTCCTCTACGGCTCGAAGTTCCACCGCCTGAAGATGAGCCGCGGCCAGCAGGGCATCGGCATCTCCGCAGCCGGCATGTACGGCCTGATGACCACCGGCAAGCCGATGGTCATCACTTCGCGCCCGAAGAAGGGCAAGCCTGCCCACCATGTCGAACTGGCGATGGATACGACGAAGAACCGTCCCGAAGTGACGGTCGACGTCGAGACCGACGACTTTCCGGCGCACACCGGCACGCGCGTCGCGATCGAGCTCGAAGGCCGCTACATGCGCGGTCGCACGAGCGTCGACGAGTACCTCGAGCAGACCGCGATCGCCAACCCCCACGCGCAGATCGTCTACTCCCCGCCCGCGAAGACGAGCGCCGAAGAAGGCGACGCCCCCGCGCTCGTTGAGGACGACGGACCCGACCTCGCCAGCCTCGCGGAGACGGCCACCGTCGGCGGCGCCATCGTCTACCCGCGCACCGTCAACGAACTGCCCCCCGAGCCCGTCGAGATCAAGCCGCACCCGCGCGGCGTCGAACTCGGCGCGCTCATCCGCATGCTCAAGCAGAGCGAGCACAACCAGCTCGGCGGCTTTCTCACCAGCGAGTTCAGCCTCGTGAGCCCGCGCGTCTCGCAGGAGATCGTCAAGAAGGCCGGCCTGACCACGCGCACCTGGATCAACAGCATCGGCCACAGCGAAGCCGAGGCGATCTTCAAGGCCATTCAGAAGGTGAAGATCCAGGGGCCGCCCCTGAACTGCCTCGCGCCCATCGGGCCGAAGCAGATCCTCGCCGGCCTGCTCAAGGGCGTGCGCGCCGAGTTCTACACCGCCAGCAGCCGCCCGCCCGCGGTGTACCGGGGCAATCCCTTCCAGATCGAGGTCGGCGTCGCCTTCGGCGGCGACCTGCCGAGCGAAGAACTCGGGCGCGTCATCCGCTTCGCCAACCGCGTCCCGCTGCTGTACCAGCAGTCGGCCTGCAGCGCGTTCAAGGCCGTGCTCGAGACGGGATGGCGGAACTACGGCCTCAGCCAGTCGCGCGGCGCCCCGCCCCAGGGGCCGCTGGTCATCATGATCCACATGGCCAGCGTCTGGGTGCCCTTCACCAGCGAGAGCAAGGAAGCCATCGCCGACTACGACGAGATCCGCAAGGAGATGCGCCTCGCTCTCCAGGAGTGCGGGCGAAAGCTGGCGACCTACGTCCGCAAGCGCCAGCGCATGCGCCGCGAGGGCCAGCGCCGCGACATCTTCCAGCGCTACATCGGCGAAGTCGTCCGCGCCCTGCACACGATCGACGAGGACATTGATCCGAAGCGCGTTTACGAGGATCTCCACGCCGTCGCCGCGTCGCGCACCGCCTTCGCCGATGTTGAACTCGACGAGGACGGCAACCCCGTCGAGAAGCCTGCGCGCACGCCGAGCGAAGACGGCGACACGATCGTCGTCGAGGCGCGCATGAGCGGCGCAGGCGACGATGCGGACGACGACCCCGCGCCGGCCCCGCCTCCGCCCCCGCGGAAGAAGAAGCGGAAGCGCAAGGGCGCAACGAACGGCGCGCCGAAACGCCGTCGCTCCGGCGGCGACAGCGGGCTGTTCGAGGGCTGAGCGTTCACGACCGCACCACCCGCGCGCCCGGCGCGCAGCATCGAGAGCGAGGGGCCGTCATGGCCAAGAAGAAGGTCCGGCGCAAGAAAAAGAAGACCCAGGCGCGCACACCCGCTGGCAAGAAGCCGGTGCGTCGCAGCGCCGCCAAGCCCACCGATGCGCCAAAGAAGAAGAAGAAGGCGACTCCCGCCTCCGCCGCGCCCACGAAAAAGAAGGTCCGTCGCAAGAAGAAGTCGGCGCGCCGCCCGGCCGACACCGGTGCGCGCCTCCGCGAGTTCGCCCACTCGATCGCCACGCAGGCGGCCAAGGGAGAAGACCCCGGCGTCGACATCCCCACACGCGCGCTCAGCAATGTCTCCTTTAACAAGGCCCGCGGCATCATTGAGATGGGCTCGTCCGCGCAGACCCGGAACTTCTTCAACCTCGGCCAGGCGAAGAAGTTCATGCAGACCACGCTCGTCGCCTCCGGCTGCAGCGAGCTCATCCGGCAGGAGAAGACGACCTCCATCCGTGATCTGTTCTACCACTGCAAGCACACGATCGAGGGCACGAAGGAAAACACCTTCGACGAGCAGACCGAGAGCGATGTCGTCATCGAGGACCTCGAAGTCGCGCTCGCCAGCCTGCGAGAAGAGCTCGGCCTCTTCGCTGAGCCCAAGGGCGCTCTCGTCGGCCCCATGGTCGTCGAGGACAAGGGCGATGTCATCGACCTCACGCGCATGGGCTCCGGCGGCTACGCCGTGCCCTCGATCGTCGAGGCCGACATCATCAAGTTCCGGAAGTGCACCGCGAAGTTCGTCCTCCTCATCGAGAAGGGCGCCGTCTGGCGGCGCTTCAACGAGGACCGCTTCTGGGAGCAGCACAACTGCCTGATCATCCACGGCGGCGGTCAGCCCCCGCGCGGCGTGCGCCGCCTCCTGTGGCGCTTCAACCACGAACTCGGCCTGCCCGTCTATGTGCTCGTCGATAACGACCCCTGGGGCTACTACATCTACTCCGTCGTGAAGCAGGGCTCGATCAACCTCGCCTTCGAAAGCGAGCGGATGGCCATTCCCGACGCCCGATTCATCGGGATGTCCTCCTACGACGCCCAGCAGTTCGGCATCCCCAAGGAGGTCGCGATCCGCATCAACGATCAGGACCTCCGGCGCGCCAAGGAGATCAAAGGCTACCCGTGGTTCGCCAAGAAACCCTGGCAGCGCGAGATCGACAACATGCTCCGCCTGGGCGTCAAACTCGAACTGGAAGCCCTCTCGGCGAAGGACTTCTCCTTCATCACCGAGACCTATCTCCCGCAGAAGCTCAAGGAAGGCAACTTCCTTGACTGAAAACGGTTGCGCTGCCGAGCCGACAGCCGCACCGGCATCCGAACGCGATCTTCACGCCGATC